>NZ_JAAHGN010000524.1:0-5149 GCF_010672485.1 Moorena sp. SIO2C4
TATCTTTGCCATCCCCGCACTAAAGCATCATGGGCTGGTCCTACATAGGGATTCCCCTCAGCATCTTGTCCTTCTACTAATAACCGTGCTGTGCTAAAACGCTCAATTACTTCCTTAACTAAATCATTTTTCTGAGGCGGATATTCCAATTCCCATAAAGGTACTTGCCTACGGGCTAATTCACCCCCACCTAGTGCCACCATCCGCAGCATCACATGACGGATCACTTGGTCATAAGCGGGATTTTCTTGAACTAGCAAATGATACTCCTCATCCGCCCTTTGAGTTAGCGATCGCATTACTCCCCCCAATTCCATATAATCGGCTTGAGTCAATGCCCGGTCAATAGTAATACCCCCGTATTGTGCCTGCCGTTGTCGCCTTAAATACTTGAGATACAGTTCACTCAAGGCAAAAGACAGCAGGGGTAATGCTCCCGGCATATCCGCCACTTCATCAATTAATTTGTCTACTAATTCGTGGGGTTGAAAATACATCACCCGTGCTTGAGCCGGTTTTTCTATCGCTTCCCTTAGTTCCCCTCGTGTCATGGCTGGTACAATAAATCGTCCACTTTGCCAACGATTTTTCAGCACCGTGCTTCCCAATTGATTTAGTACTTCCGGTGCCAACGTTAAGCCCGCATCTCGGATTTGGGGTTCAAAATCAGAACGTAGGCTTAATACTACTCGTAATTGCTCCCGATAGCCATGAATTGCTGCCAGTATCTGTTGAAAAAATTCCTGCCGCTCCTGCTCATCTTGACAGAGTGTAATGATTTCTTCGCTTTGGTCAATAAAGATTAATAACTTGGATTTGGGATTGTTTTTAACCCAAACCGCAATACTTTGAGTGAGAGTTTTTTGTTTGTTCCCTAACTCGACTTTTGGTAATCCGGCCTCACCCAGGGCTTTATTGAGAGCTTGGAAGGGGGTTTCTCCGGGACGAATTGGTGACACTATCGACCATTTATCGGTATTTTTATGTTTCAACTGGGGAATTAATCCGGCTTTCACCAAACTCGATTTCCCCGAACCGGAAGCACCTAAGACCACAGTTAAGGGATGAGTCTTGACAAAATCCTGTAACTTTTCTACTAGTAATGTTCTACCAAAAAATAGTTGACTGTGTTCCTCTTCAAAGGAGTTTAAACCCCGATAGGGATTTTTCGACTCATCTAATGGTGGTGCGGGGGGTAAGTTGAGTTCATGTCCTGGAGACAGAAAGATATACTCGCCTTTATCGTGCTTGTTTAAACACCAAATACCAGGCGTTTGGCGCAGACGGCATTTTTCTGTGGGAATTTCGACTCGATCCCGTAAATATAAATATAATTTTGTGGCTGTAATTACCCCATCTCCAGCCGGTTTACCATTCGTGGCAGGAGGATAGATATCTCCTGCACCTTCTAGGGCTTCTAATAATGCACTAGCAAAAGGGGAATGATTGCCGATTTGACCGCGTTCGCTATCTAAATTAAAGTTATCTAAAGCCTTTTGATCCGAAGCTGAGGACGTAATGATTTGCCATGCCGGGTCAGTAATAAAACGGTCATAACGCTCTTGGTGAATGACTTCTGGCGATGTGAGTAAATCCCTGGTATTCGACCATTTAAAAGCACCAGCAAAACAGCAGTCTAGGATACCCAAGAAATGACGACAGGGTAATTGATGGAAAGCATCATGTAACTTGGTCATGGGCAGATAACTATTAGTATCCCCCAGTTTGGCATCTTGAGGAATTAGGTAACCAGCCGGGCCATCATCCCCATTGAGAGCTACTCCATGACCAGCAAAGTAAAATAATAAGCGGTCATTTTCAGTGACTTGTTCGGGTAGGGTTTGGTCTAAAAATTTGTTGAAGTTAGAGAGAGTGGCTACTTCGTCTAAGCATTCCCAGACTTCATAGCCATGCTTCTCGTGGAGAATTTCTATTAGTTTTTTGGCATCGTTTACGGCGGTGTTCAGGGGGGAAATGCCGTTTTGGTAGTTGTTGATGCCGATGATCAAGGCGAGATTGCGGGAAAACATACATATACCGTGGGATTTTATTAAGTACAGAATTATGGTTTTTTATGGAACAGGAATTATTAAGGGAGCAGGGAATATAGCAGTTGGCATTCAAACTATTTTTGGCGAGAATGAAACAGCCCTGCCTCCTGGCAGGGGTTAGGGGTGGCTACCCATCTATGTTTTCGCCAGAATGAAATCGCCCTGCCCTTAATAAGGGGGACTTTTGAATCTAATTCCACCCTTTGTTAAGGAAACCGACACCCTGTAAAATACTTTCGTATCTATAACTATCAGCTTACTATGTCTACCGAAGGTAATTCCCAGACTCAAACCACTACAGGTGCTGATGCGGTTGATGACGCGATCGCAAAGGGAATTGATTTAGATGGCTCCCCAATACCGAAAGCTAAGTTAGACCTTTACAACCAAGTCATGGGGTTGGAAGCTCAACGGCAACGGAGCGGTGTCAGCAATACCATGAGATCAAGAATTGTGCGGATTGGAGCGAAGCATATCTCTCAAGCAGAACTCAATCAAATGCTGCTCGATGCTGATTTTATCCCTCTTAAAGACAAAGAGATTGCTTTTTACTACGGGGGTAAGTAGGGAGTAGGGAATCGGGAATCGGGAATCGGGAGTCGGGAGTCGGGAGTCGGGATGCAGCGCTATTGCCTATTGCTAGCATGCCTATTGCCTATTGCCTTCAAAGGATATGCAATGTCGGTCAAACGTTGCTGAGAATTGCTATAAATATCAATAGGGTTGGCGAATTGTTACAGCTCTGAGCTAATTCACCAACCCTATTGTAAGTAACTTTAAACGTAAGTATTAAGCTATCAGCCCTTCCCTTAGGGGTCGAACAGGCTTCTAGCCTGTAAGGTAGCCATTAGCTGATCGCTGATCGCTTACCAGCCAACACCCTAAACTAAGTTAATACTTACCTGTTCCAAAACTGTAGAAATTGTTTGAATCAAAACTTGGGAATTCTCTGCCACAGTTGCAGTTATTTCCCTGGTCATGGGTAAGCTATCTACTACGATACCGGTACACAATAACATCATATAGAGAATTGAGTACTTAAACATAGACCGGGCAAGTTGATTGTCTTTAGGTTCCTTAAGCAGCAACCATGCTTTTTTGATAAAAATACTGCCCAAAAGAATAGCAACTATGCCATAAACCACTCCCGATTCTCCTAAAGGATAGATCAACAATAGGGAAGTGGGGACGACTAATAAGGTGTAATACCAGATTTGACGAACAGTAACCTCTTCACCGGCTACTACCGGTAACATGGGTATCCCAACTTTGGCGTAATCCTCGTGAATCATTAAGGCTAAAGCCCAGAAGTGAGGCGGTGTCCACAAGAACACGATGATAAAGAGTAACCAAGGGGCCCAACTCAATTCTCCTGTCACCGCAGCCCAACCCACTAGTGCTGGAATTGCTCCTGCTGCACCACCAATGACGATGTTTTGGGCAGTGTGGCGCTTGAGGATATGAGTGTATATGAGCATATAGAAGATAATGCCAGATAGCGCTAGTAAGGCACTAAGGAGGTTAGCGAAGACTGTTAGCAGGGTGAACGACAGGATTGCTAATGCGATCGCAAACAGCAAAGCATCACGAGGCTGCACTTTCCCAGAGGGAATGGGACGGTGGCGAGTGCGCAACATTTCATAGTCGATATCACGGTCATAGATGCAGTTAAGTACTTGGGCAGATGCTGCGGCCAAAGTACCACCGACCAGGGTAACTAGCAATAATATGGGATCGACTTGTCCATCGGATGCCAACCACATCCCCGCTGCTGTCGTAATTAATAGTAGTGGAATGATTCGAGGTTTTGTTAGTTGATAGTAACTTTGAATAACCTCTCTTAAGTTTTCATGTTGACGGGTTAAACTAGTCCCAAGCATTCAATTCACCGACAATTGTTAGCAAGGGGAGAGCTGGAAGCCCCTGTCGATTCACGCATGGGGAGGAAAGCTCTCCCCTTACATGACAGCAGCGCGACAGCGCATCCTTAGAATACGTAGGCATAGCCATCCCTCCCGTGTATAGTGCTGCAATACTTGTGATTGATTCCAGTGACTCTGCCAGATTTAGTCTGGATGTCGAAGCTACCGGACTTCCGACAGAGAACCCGACCTAAATGGGTTCCCGCTTTCTTGCCTTTGGGTACAACCGCCCTGACGATATCCCCACTTCTGAAACCGAAATGAACTTGCTGACGAGTACGGTGGCGGTATGGGAAGCCATACTTATCAACACCAGCCATCTGTCGGTTTCCATGTCCTGATGCTGTGATGGTTAAACATTGCTTAGTCTCAAGGGTGAGATGGACAACAACTCCTACACAGGCAGCATCAAGCCAGTGAGTTTTAGGAAGATCTAATCGGCAACGGTTATACTTAGTTTGTCCACCTGTCCCAAACTCAATAGGTAAGCCTGTAGCAATCAACTCCTCAGCAATCTTGTTCCGAGTTGAGTTGACCGCTGCCGCATCCAATAACGGTTGCTTAACTTGGCTGAGAATTCGATTGAGTAGGTCAGACTTACCAGAGAGGAAGTCTGTTATATTTCGGTTTCCTTTCGCCTGGTTACAGTCATGGCAAGCAACGGTCAGGTTAGATACTCGGTCAGATCCCCCTTTGGATTTGGGGTGAATATGATCGACTTCCAAACGGGTGTCTGTGGCTTTGCAGTATGCACATTGCCGATTCCATTTCTCTAACAGGTACTCTCGAACTTCATACCCCTGTAGTTCACCCTGCTGGTAGTCAACACCTGAAACTTCAGGGTTGATCATTTTCTGCATGTCAAATCTAACTCGCTCTAATGAGATTCCTGTAACGGGAACAAACTTGGTTAATCGTCTAACCCAGGTCATCGTAGTCAGAACCCGATGGAGCATCGATGGAGCAAGCCAACCTTCTGGACGAGTACGGTTTAAGAATCTAGGTTGACGATACCGGGTTTTACGGTTTCGCCTTCCTCTCCTCAATTTTCGTCTGTCCTCAAGATCAGCCTTAATTTGCTGCCCTCGGTGATAGAGTTCTGCTCCCCATAGAACCTTGTCATCTTGCACCAGAGCAAGCCCAGTTACTTTTGAGCCTGGGTCGATTTTGAGTTGA
>NZ_JAAHGN010000525.1:0-5147 GCF_010672485.1 Moorena sp. SIO2C4
TACCTTAGGTGCGCTTTCCGCTCTTTGTGCCCTTGACCCATTAAGAATTAAATTCGCCACGGGTCGCACCTGTAGTTGCTGCTGGTTCTGGGACTTGAGCCGATTCAGGGTCAGAGTCAAGAGTTGACCAAAGTACTCGATCACCGAAACAAGGGGGCTCGGGGGATGGGAAGCCCTTACCTTTAGGTATAGGGAGGGATAATCCCCCGCAGCCAGCTGATGGGTTCAATACCCTTGAAGTTGGCTAATAAATCTTTCGGAATATCCAGAATTTTGATGTAGAATAAAAATAGACTCAAATGCACTCTTACACTCTACTTTAGGCTTTGCCGACCCTACGGGAAGGTCGTAAACGGCGCGCCAGTGTAGGTTAGTATCGGCGAGTGGTACCCTTGCTAGAAGTATTGGGGCTGTCTAAAGACGAAACCGATGGATAGGGTCGCCTTTATAGTCGGCAGGCTAAGTAGAAAAGGGTTAAAACTCATGAAATAAGGCGACCCTATCCTTAGGGTAACTTTAAAGAAATGACTCGGTTGTAGAAGCGGCGGAGATGTCCGTAGAGTAAGCCAGCCTTGAGGTTCGGCACTTAACCCTTAGGTTCAATCAATCGGGAATCTGGGCGCGTTAAGTCTGCGCTTAGCTACTGAAACCAACACCCTTGCTTTGTCCGGGAAAGCCCCCGGCTTACAGCTGTGGGGAAGCTTACAAAAAAGCCCTTCTTGGTACAAAACTTGGGCTAATTCTTGCCCAAAGCCCCTGCCGCTGCTACTACTAGCGTAGCCCTAAGTCTAGTTATCCTGGTAGTGCAGCCAATATTCCTGCACTAGGGTTCACAACTGAATTACAATTGCTATAGTGATTGTTGCGATTTTTGAAACCCTTGGACTTGGATTCACCTCGGATTTGAGATAAGGGCTAATAATTCGGTATGATAGACGGTTTAGCAAGATTCCGAAACAGGACTATTACATATAGTTGCTGTGTAAGGCGCAGATTTGTTTCCAAATGCCTATTGATTCTTGTCGGCTTACTGAGCTGCTGGTATCTACTGGGAACACCATCAGCATTAGCAAGTTTCGATGATGACAGCTTTGATGGTAATATTTTTGCTCTGTATGCTGGTAATGGCTCTATAGTCCCACCACGAATTACCTTAGAAGATTCTTTGCGCAGGAAAAAGCCAGCTTTGTTGGTGTTCTACTTAGATGACAGTAGGGATTGCAAGCTATATTCTGTCACTATCTCTAAGTTACAGGAGCCTTATGGTAGGGCCGCGAGTTTTATTCCAGTCAACATCGACACTTTGTTACCCGACGCTACCTATACACCCACAGAAGCGGGATACTACTACCAAGATTTAATTCCCCAGACAGTAATGATTGACCAAAAGGCAGAGGTAGTACTCAATGAAATTGGACAAGTTGCTTATGAACAGATAGATGATGTGTTTCGGGAAGTGTTTAACTTACTGCCCCGTTCAGAATCCGTGGAGTTAAAGCTGCGCACTGTCAATGATATTAATGCTCAGTTAACATCAGAGTGATTTAATTTGCCTACTGGTTAGACATCCATCCGATGAAACTCCAACAACTTAACATGAAGACAATTGTTTTAGTCATCAGTGAACTGCCATTGCCGTTTACCCTATTTTTTGGTCACGTTTACGGGTTAAGCTATTTGTAAGTACAGTTAACATCCGTGCTGATGTCCAAGGTTTACAGCACACAGGAGCTAATCAAAATTTTGGCTCAAGAGCGTCGTTCGTGCATGAATGGGCAACGTCTTAATCTGGCAGCTTCGGTGTCTGGCAACCCTGTGATTGATCGCTTTCTGAAACCGGAGGGAATTCAAAAGTTCAGTGCTTATAACGACTTTAAAGCCGCAGTTCACAGCTACCAACGGCAACACCAAGTTTCAGGCATTATTTGGCGCGAACTGACTATGAAAGGAAAGACTCTACGTTATCCTGCTATTGACGAGCAGTTAGCCGCCCTAGAGAGTGACCTGAAAATCCTCAAAGCTGCCAAAGCTGACCTCTTAGAGTTTTGGTATACAGGCATCCAAGGTATGGACTTATACCTAAGTATTAATTTTGGTAAAGACTATCAAAAAATTATGCCCAATGATGTAAAAGAGGTCGCCCATAAAACGGAATGGGCAAATCTCTATGAATATAAGAATTACAACTTTTGGGAAATTATATTGCAGCTAGGTTGGGGGAAACCTGAGGAAGCATCCTATAAACGGGGATGGCCGACATCAGGAAGTGAGTACATTCATGCAGTTAATCCAGGCAAGTGCCCAATTTGTTGACCGCTATCGCCAGGTCGATGGGTTGTGGGTGCATAAAGCAGTATTATAAATATACTAGGAGCGGTCAAACATGAAAGAACAAACTATTAATCAAGTTATTGATCAACAAATAGAAGAATTGGACTATTCAATTCGACAGGAATTAACCAAGCTTGGCAATCAAGCCGCAAAGATGGGTTTAATTGGGGGACATGGTTATTACTTAGGAAGGTACGAAATTCTATGCAAAGGTCAAATCTTCACTCTTTCACCAGAAGAAGCTTACTCTTACCTAAAAAAATTGGTAGCACAACACCAAAGGTAATTGGGAAACTATGAATTGTGAAGGATGAAGGATGAGTTTTCATAATTCATCCTTCATCCTTTGTGATTACCAGCGTGCCTGGGAACCAGACCAAATGTGTTCTACTGATTCACCATAAACCATAGGTTCATCCTCAAAGGTAAGAGCAGTGTAACCACTGGGTTCAACAGACCACATTGGCCAATACTCATTGCCCAACTCACCAGCCTGAAATAGCACTTGATCTGGATTAGCTTGACTCCAGCCTAGCAACAGTGCGTTAGTATAATGAATGCGCTCAGGAGCCAATGTGGTCACAGTATTTTGGTTGCGATCCCAAATTACTGCGTAATCAGAAGCATCTGACGTATTAAAAAAACCTTCAAATTGCCGCCCTAGAAGGCGATCGCTTGACTCTGTCCAAGACACGGGAATCAGAATAGCGATTGCGCCGCTTAATTTATCATCATTATTAAGGCGCGCGTTCCAATGGGCAGGTAAACTGCCCTTGGGTCGCGCCTGATGGTTAGCTAAGGGAGAAGATGCAGTTATGATGCGCAAATCTCCAGTCTGCAAATTTTCTAGAAACATCACACTACTGATGCGGCTGCGGTACAGTTCTGGCTGTCCTTGTAGTTGAATGCGACTATAGGCAGCATACTTGCCATCAGGAGAAACTAGTGATTGGCTGCGATAGTACCTAAACCCAAAACTCTGATTAGCAACCAGTTCAGCGTGGGTTTCCAAGACCCAATTCCAAGGAATAGGATAAGGACTGTTGAGCGGGTCACTCTGAACGTATGGTTCGGTTAGATCAGGTTTGATAGCTTCTGTTACTTCCCTTAAAGGCTGGGAAGATAGCACCGATGATTGACTGGCTAGGAAGGATTCATTAGCCTTGGCTTTCTCAGCAAATAGGCTAGATGTTATCAACATCAAAGTTGCTAACAATAGTCCTAGTGGTTGATTTTTAAGCCATCCTGATAAACTCAATTGCCTTTTCAACATTGATTAGTCTTTCAGTTACTAATTAGCGTTTCTAGTTAGAGGAGCAACCCCAAGAAATTAGAATATAGTTCCTTAACTTTAGGTTTAAAAGGTTAAAAAGTGATCAACTACCCCGTCCGAACCTGCATTACGAACGGGTTTTTTTACACTTCGGCTCAGTCAGTTACCTAAACCCTCGACTATCAAGCTACCGAAAGCAGACAAATAAAATAAGCCAGGGAAAAATAAAAAATTAACACTCTTTCCTTCCCCTAAGAGGTCTTGGCTGAAGTGGGTAGCCCTCACACAAAAGTTGTCAGGCTTGACATTGGAAGTAACTGGTTGGTTTGGAGGTTTTAGTGTTATGATAGCCATGTGGAATTCAACCTTGTTTTTTTGAATTCTTCTATAATGTAAAATACCTGCGCTTGACCCCTAACGGAGTACAATTGGAGCATCCTGCCTCATTATGTAGAAGGAGATCTAACAAAATTCGGTGTGACTCAACCCGCTACTTCCAACACCAATACCAGACCTGAAACCTCAATAAGTATACTGAACTGCCTACTAATCTTAATTTTCAGGCTACTACTGCTAGGCGTAGGGAGTGGCTTGGCCGTGATATTTGGCATTGTTGTTGCCAATGCTTACCCTAACCCGAATCCAGAAAAACCCCTGATCTTAAAATTACTGGAGCATCTGGATAACAAGGGAGAATCAACGTTTTTCAATTTTAGTTCAATTCGGGAACCAACGGAAGCCAATCCACTAAAACAATTGACACCAGTTCAAAGAGTCCAGCTCAAAGCTCAACTAAGTGAGTTAGACAAGCGAATGAAGAGATTGAGTGAGGACGTGACAATGTTGGAAACTCAGTTGGGAACCTCGGGAGGGAATGAATCTCTTGAAAGGCGCATCCAAGCGATCACTTTGCTTCTGAAGGAACCATCGACTCCAAGTAGCAATGCTCCATTAGTTGGTAATAGCAATGGCAATCGACTAGCTGCCTTGGCTGCCGACAAGTTGAAAGTCACGTTGCCCAGTGATATTTTATTTGAGGAAAGTAAAAGTACGTTACGTCCAGAAGCAGGTTTGATCCTAGACAAAATTGTCACAGATTTGCAAGCCTATCCCAGTAGTACAATCCGAATTGCTATCCACACCGACAACCCCCGCGAAGCCAAAGAGAATCGAAACCTTTCATTTGAGCGTGCTAAAGCAGTTCAGCAGTATCTTAGTAGCGCTTTAGACGATTCATACCGTTGGCTGATTATTGGCTACGGAGAAACTCGTCCTCTGGTCGCTAATGATACTGAGGTTAATCAGCAACGCAATCGTAGGGTGGAAATTGCTGTGGATTAGTCATTAGTCAGAAGCTTATTTGGTTATTTGCTTGAAAGTTATTTGGTTGTTTCCCTTGGGCGTCCGGTGTAGGGTAGGTTGAAGATTAGAGCCTTAACAACTCAAAGCTGGATGTATAACTGGCAAGCTGTAACCTTTAACCTGAAACCAGCTAACCTGAAACCAGCTAACCTGAAACCAGCTAACCTGAAACCTGAAACCA
>NZ_JAAHGN010000526.1:0-5136 GCF_010672485.1 Moorena sp. SIO2C4
TGGCTGACTTGCCCAGCATTTAAGGCCGTAGGCCACGCTACGCGAACGGCTTTGTTTATCAGTACATATATTATAGCAATTTTATAATACCCTGTGCAAAATTCATCCCACACCTAATGCGTAGCATAGGTGTGGGATGAATTTTGCCGGACAGCTAAAAAACGTCAAAAAAGTTCTAACACCAGGATCGAGAGCAACTACCTTGCCTTGATTCTCGGCTTTGTTTCGAGTTGCTTTGTAAGGGACTACTAAATAATAGTCCCCATTGGTGCTAATTAATCGATAGTCACATAGGTGATCTGGTAGGCTTTCAGCAAAGGTTAACTCTCCTAATTTTGTAGGGTAGATCCCCTTTACTGAAACAGCGGATTTTGGGATGTAGCAAGACTGAACAGGAGTTTTTCGAGACCTAAAGCGAACTCGATTAATTTGCCCAGTCAAATTGTATTTTTTCTTAGCCTCTATGACCGCAGTGCAGGCATCCTTTATCCCTATCGATTTAATTTGATAAGGTACTGTTTTACACCATTCAGGAAGACTGTTAAGGATGTCAGTCTTGATGGCCAACCAGTTAGCTTTAACTTCGCCATTTTTGAGGATTTCTACGGTCTTGTTGAAAACATAACGGGACACTCCAAACCAGCGATTAATCAATTGACGTTGGTCAGCTTTTAGGAATAGTCGGATCTTTTTTGATTTTTGAACCGTATTTCCTGAGTCCTTGGACTCTACAAGAGCAGACGTGAATGATTGAGAGAATATCGGCGGTAAATTCTGATCAAAGACAGCTTTCAGGGTTGTCGGATCCCATGATTTTTCCACCGTTGAGACTGACCGGAGATGAAACCTTAGAGTAGTGCAGCCTTACTACAAAACCTTTACCCTATGCTGCATAATTTACCAACTATAAAGGCTGCACTACTCTTACGGTAACTTCTAACCAAGTACTCAAAGAGTTCAAACCCAAACCGGGTAAGTCTGTCGAGACAGGCAACAATAATTGTGAGCTGATCCCCACGCATAAGTCGCTCCAGTATGGTTTTAAGCCCAAATCTTTTGTAGTTAAGTCCTGATCCGATGTCAAAGATGATTTCCGCTTCTGGATAGAGGGAGTGCATATAAGCAACCTGTCGATTAAGGTCATTCCTTTGTTTTTGGCTGCTGAGGAGGCAGTAACAGATAGTAGCAACCACAGTTTTGCCCGCCTTTCCGAAGGTGAGTAAGCTTTCTGTATCGAAGAGTCTGTAACCACTTGGGGTGCGTTCGCATTTGATCGTGCCATTATCTGCATACTTGCGAAAGGTATTTCTGGAGAGTCCCGTAAGTTCGACCGCCTTACGTAGTGGTATCAGTAACCTCCCTTAAGTATACCAAATAGTTGTAGAGATTGCTAGACTATGTGACACTTTTTATAACTGTATACAAACCTTTTGATTTATCCGTCTGATGGGATGCCAGTGCGTTTTAAGGCCAGAGACTTGCAGTGTATTGAGGAAACTTAGTATTGCTTGGTGCAGTTTTAGCTAAGTTTTCGTTTGTGTTAGTAAGTTAACTGGCTTTTTATGATTAGTATTGGGAATGCGATCGCATCCTTGTTTTATGTGGTCATATACCGTAGCTATTCAGGTATCAGCTATTAGCTATCAGCGTGTCGCGTATCAGCTTATGCGCTACACGCACACTACTTGAGGTGCCATTGGCCAAAGGCTGACCGCTAAACGCTGACCGCTGAATGCTTACCATATACCCAGTCATGCCCCTGACCCCTAACAGGTGTCTTGAGCTTAACGGTAAGGTATTAATACCGTGTTAAGCTTATAGGTTAAGACGCTCTCGACCACTATCTTATCATAGGCACGGACAACTATGCGACCTGATTTGCAGGACTTGGTGATTTCAGAGGACTATCTATCCAATTTGATTGGGGAGAAGCCAGAGCGAGTCAGAGGTTTTTTCCTAGAGAAACCAAAAGAACCAGGAGATTTCCTGATCAAATTGGGTAGAGGTACCTTTCTATGGTTGAAATATAAGGCAGTTAGACGGCTGGTGAAAGAAGTGGATCGATACAATACGGTGATTAGAGCTGTATACATTAATGATCAATTGGAAGAAGCTGGTAATCCAGGTGTTGGTCTCAGCAATCGGGAGCGAGTGCTCGAAGCCCTTAAGGTGATGAAAACGGATTTAGTGCGTGCCTTGAAGACAGAACGAATTCTCAGAGAGAATAAGCAGTTTATTACTAAGAATCCTCAGCTATTTACTACTAATTTAACCACCTTGACTGCCCTGCACTTGAGTGATCAGGCCAGTGAGTATGGACGAGTGCTAGATCAAGCCTTGCAGGTGGCAGTGGGGGTGCAAGAGGAAATGAGAAAATTGCAGAATCAGCGTTAGGGGCGGATAATCTATTTATTTTAGGGAGTCGGGAATCGGGAGTCGGGAGTCGGGAATCGGGAGTCGGGAATCGGGAATCGGGAATCGGGAGTCGGGAATCGGGAGTCGGCAGGGTTATTTCATTCTGGATCTAGGTAACGAGTTTAAAGGCTTTCAGCCATCACATACCTGAATGCTCGAAGGCTGAAAAGACGTATCCTCGTCAATGCATAAAATATTGCAATTTAGAATGAAACAGCCCTGGGGAGTCGGGAATCGGGAACAGAGAAAAAATTCTGTGCATCGCTGGTTTTTTAAATATTAAGGTTGTGTTTAGCTCTCAGACTGTGTTTAGTTTACCAGGTGGTGGCGATCGCTCTCCCGATGTAGCTTGGGTAGCGCTGGAAAGATGGAAAGCACTGAGTCAAACAGAAAGAGAAGGTTTTCCACCCATTTGCCCCGATTTTGTGATTGAGTTGCGCTCACGGACAGATCGATTAAAGCCCCTACAGGAGAAAATCCAAGAGTATCTAGCCAGTGGCTTGCGTTTGGGTTGGTTGATTAATCCTCAGGATAAACTGGTAGAAATTTATCTGGCAAATCAACCTGTGGAAGTAGTAGCAATGCCTGTAGTGTTAACAGGAAATGAGGTGTTACTGGGGTTTAGTTTAGAATTTAGAATTTAGAATGAAGAATTTAGAATGAAGAATTTAGAATGAAGAATTTAGAATGAAGAATTTAGAATGAAGAATTTAGAATGAAGAATTTAGAATGAAGAATTTAGAATGAAGAATTTAGAATGAAGAATGAAGAATGAAGAATTTAGAATGAAGAATTTAGAATGAAGAATTTAGAATGAAGAATTTAGAATTTAGTGGCTAGTGGTGCTTTAGGGACGGGCTCGCCCTGATTTTATCGGTAGCCAGTGTTGGGACAGTCCGTCCGGAAATGAAACGGGCAAGATGCCCGTTCCACGCCTGATGCCCATTCCAACCACCAGGTCAAACAGCTTTTAGGAGATGCACCCAGCCACAAGCGCGTTCGCTTTTAGCGTGGCCTACGGCCAATCGCGTAGCGTGACCTTTGGTCAATCGCATTTTGGCTTTCTTGGTCTGTTGCTAACCTTTCCCCCCATCCAAGAAAACAGTTGTGCAATTTGATCAGTATGAATAGCTCTGGCTATAGGTTCCGATATCCACCCGGGAAAAAACCTATATCATATATATATTATTACTATGAAAACAGCTATATAATATACCCTATTCTTTCTTCCCACACTCTCCCATCGGGTGCATCTCCTAAAAGTTGTTTGACCCAGCAGTGGTGCGTTACGGGCAGCAACCTAACCCTGGCGCTTGAGCAAAACATACCAAGCCCCTAACTTGTCACAAATCATTTAGGATTGCTATATTTTGTTTAAATGGATTTGAGTCAATTTACATTGAGGGGTACAATAAATGACGGCTCCACTCTCTTTGTCCAAACTACTAAGCCCTTTTGAATTAGGTGATTTATCTTTAAAAAACCGAGTAGTAATGCCTCCTTTAACTAGAGGGAGAGCAGTTAATATGGGTATTCCCAATGATTTAATGGTGGAATATTATACTCAAAGAACTGGAGTAGGTCTAATTATCACTGAAGGTACTTTTATTTCCCCTCAAGCTAACGGTTGGGTAAATGCTCCTGGTATTTATACTCTGGAACAAACTGAAGGGTGGAAAAAAGTTGTTAGTAGTGTACACTCTAAGAATACGCCATTATTTTTGCAGCTTTGGCACTGTGGTAGGGCTTCTCATAGTAGTTTCCATGATGGTAAGCTAGCTGTTGCTCCTTCAGCCATTAAAATTAACGAAGAATATGTTCATACCCCTCAGGGAAAACAGCCTCACGAAACTCCACGAGCCCTGGAAACTGAAGAAATACCCCAAATAGTAGAAGAGTATAAAAAAGCGGCTGAAAATGCCAAACATGCAGGTTTTGATGGGGTAGAGATTCATTCAGCTAATGGTTATTTACTGGACTCTTTTCTGCAATCTAAAACCAACCAAAGAACAGATAACTATGGTGGTATTATTGAGAATAGATATCGTTTACTCAAAGAAGTAATCGAAGCTGTAATAACTGTTTTCCCAGTCAATAGAGTGGGGGTTCGTTTGTCTCCTAATGGTTTATTTAATGATATGGGGTCTGTGGATTATCGTGAAACATTTCTTTATGTAGCTAAAGAGTTAAACAGTTATGGGTTAGCTTATATCCATGTATTAGATGGGTTGGCGTTTGGATTTCATGAATTAGGAGAACCGATGACTTTGGCTGAGCTTAGAAACGTTTTTGATGGTCCAATTATTGGTAATTGCGGCTATAGTAAAGAAACAGCAGAAGCGGCAATTCAAGAAGGTGTGGCGGATTTAATTGCTTTCGGAAGACCGATTCTGAGTAATCCAGATTTGGTTGATCGCTTCGCTAATAATTGGCCTCTTAATCCTATTCCAGATGTTAAAGTTTGGTATTCTCCAGGTAAAGAAGGTTATACTGACTTTCCTACTTATAATGCGGAAAACTAGCGAGGCTCTTACTAAGTGCGGTCTAGCCTGAAATCTTAACCCTAAAGGCATTTAGGGTTTACAATTTTTTGAGCGAACAGTGGTTCATTACGGGGCAGGCTGTCCCAACTATTGCGTCTTGCGTCTTGTGTCTTGCGTCTTGCGTCTTGCCTGCTCCCTGTTCCCTGTTCCCTGCTCCCTGCTCCCTACTCCCTACTCC
>NZ_JAAHGN010000527.1:0-5120 GCF_010672485.1 Moorena sp. SIO2C4
GTGCAATGTGTGAATGAAAAGAAATGTGAGTGAGAAGACCACGAAGTGCACCAACCAACCGACGACCGACGAAAAATGAAGCGGAACAATTTCACGCAACCGACGCAACATCAAATGGTGATGAAGGAAGTTATTTCCGTGAATGGGTCTCTTGTGGTCCGGCTGGCAATCGGATAATCCGAAGGTTGTCTACACTCCCATAGCCATCAAATTTCTCGGCAAATTCTGGCCAATCCGGATCAATGATGTGGCGGGTGAGAATATCTACTTGGTGACCTTGTTTTGCGATCGCATCTGCCACTTGCCTGACATAGACCAACTGACCACCGAAATCGGGATGTTCGCTAATGTAGCTATTTTTATGGTCAAAATTACCGTGAGGGTTGAGAAATCCAATGTGCATCACACTGACTCGAATAACAACCAACTGTTACCAAACCCTTACAATTCCTAGGATTGACAATCCGGGTTGAGCTTGTTTTGGGGCTCTTATGTTAATTAAAAATTAAACTTATCATTATATTATGAAATTCGGTTGTTTTCACGACACACTTAATAGTTTTTAATGTTAAGTTATATTAAGAAGCATCGGGAAAGAGGAGACCTCTTGCGTAAATAGCCAACAACAGCGTGATAACTACCAAGAAATCCGGGAATGTGAGAGCCCCTTCTTTCTAAGGAGGGGATGAAACAGACGCGGCGGGTTGAAACCCGCCGTATCCATTCAAGTAAGTTATAATAAGTAAGGAGGTGATATAAATATGTACAGAACAATTCCAATCAAAGCGAAATTCACGGACGAAGAAAATGCTTTTTGGTTATTTCAGTGCGAACAGGCCAATAGTTTGTGGAATTGTGCCACCTATTACTCCAAGCAAAAACATTATAGTTGGTTGGAGCAGCAACCAGAAGCATTTACAACTTACTGGCGCGGAGACGATCTAAGGTACGGATGGAAAACGTACAAGTGCGCTGTGAAGTATGCTGAGCTATGTAAAAGCCTTAAAGAAAACCCTCATTACAAGGCGATGGCGGCTCAATCAGCGCAACAAAACCTCAAAACTGTAGCCGAGTCAATTGCTAGCTATAACCAATTAGTCGGCCTTTACTATAAAGGTCAGGTAGATAGACCAAAGCTGATCAGGTATCGCCAAAAAGGTGGTCTAGCTGCTGTTACCTTTCCTCGCCAGGCACTTACTTACAAAAAAGGTTTATTTTATCCGTCTATTAGCAAAGAAAGTAAGCCAGAATTACTTACTGAAATCACCTTAGAGCCACCATGGTTCATAGATCCAGACTGGGTAAAAGAGGTAACCATTCGCCCATATCTAGGACAGCTCTGGATCGATTGGGTTATTGATAATGGAAAGCAACCAGTAGAACAAAATTCTAATTTAGATTATTCTCAAGCTTGGAGCTTTGATCATGGTGGAGATAATTGGCTGACCGGAGTTTCAACTCATGGGAAAAGCCTAATTATTGATGGCAGAAAGCTCAAATCTCTGAATCAGGGTTATGCCCGGTTGGTTGCTAAGTACAAAGCCGGAAAGCCTGAGTTTTATTGGGATGCGAACCTGGATAGGGTTCAAAGAAAACGCAATAACCAGATGCGTGATGGGATCAACAAGGCTGCCCGTTTTATTATCAATCGGTGTTTGAGTGATCGTATTGGAAATCTAATTATTGGGTGGAATGAACGACAAAAAGATTCAATAAATATGGGGCGACGGGGAAATCAAAACTTCGTCGTAATTCCCACTAAAAGACTCATTGAGCGATTAAAGCAACTAGCCTGCGAATATGGAATAAAACTAACAGTTACCGAAGAAGCGTACACCAGTAAAGCGTCTTACCTAGATGACGACAGCCTCCCAAAACATGGTGAAAAACCCCAAGGATGGACACCGTCAGGAAAACGGGTAAAGCGTGGAATGTACAAAACTTCTAAAGGTGACCTGGTAAATGCGGATTGCAATGGTGCCGCCAATATCGCCAGGAAAGTAGCCACACAGTTAGGTCTCGACCTTACCAAGGTGGGTAGAGGGAGCTTGACACTCCCACATCGATATGATCTTTTTGGATCTCTGTCTAGATCATATCGAACAAGATGTGGAGCGGCACGGTTTCAACCTGCCGCGTAACAACCTTGTAGAATCCCCCGTGTTTCAACCGGGGGAGATGTCAAGATAGTTACCTCCTAAAAACTGACTTTTACAAAAGGTCTACGGTTAAGGCAGGGACGTTATTCGTAATCAATCGTAAACAAATTCAGGAGAGGTAAGACATTCTATGGTTAGTTCTATGGTTAGTTCTATGGTTAGTGAAGCAAAGACCCAATCTCCTCACCATGTGGTCATTGTTGGTGGCGGATTTGGTGGACTCTATGCTGCTCAGGCTCTGAGAAAGGCACCAGTGAAAGTAACTCTAATCGATAAACGGAACTTTCATTTGTTCCAGCCCCTACTCTACCAAGTGGCTACCGGGGGCTTATCCGCTGGTGATATTTCCTCACCCCTGCGGGCAATCCTGAGTCACCAGAAAAATACTCAAGTGCTGATGGGGAAAGTAATTGGTCTTGACCCGAACCAGAAAACCGTTCAACTAGCAGACAAAGAAATATCTTACGACTCCTTGATCGTGGCCACTGGCGTTAGCCACCACTACTTCGGTAATGATCAATGGGCACAAGACGCTCCTGGTTTGAAAACCATTGAAGATGCCCTAGACATTAGACGTCGGATTTATTCTGCCTTTGAAGCAGCAGAAAAAGAAACTGACCCCGAGAAACGTCGCGCTTGGTTGACCTTTGTGTTGGTAGGAGGCGGACCAACTGGAGTGGAATTAGCCGGAGCCATGGCAGAATTGGCTTACGACACCTTAAAAAATGACTTCCGCGATATTGATACCTCCGAAGCGAGGATTGTGCTGTTGGAAGGGATGGATCGGATTTTGCCTCCTTACCCACCGGAGTTATCAGTAAAAGCCCAAAATTCTCTGGAACGGTTAGGGGTGACAGTACAGACAAAGACTCTAGTTACTAATATTGATAATGATATAGTTACCATGCGTCGAGGAGAGCAGGTAGAGGAAATTAACGCCAAAACTGTTCTGTGGGCAGCAGGGATGAAAGCATCTGCCATGGGCAAGGCGCTAGCAAACGCTACTGGTGTCGAGCTAGACCGGGCTGGACGGGTGATAGTACAACCGGATATGAGCTTGGCCGGACATCCGGATATTTTTGTGATTGGTGATTTGGCGAATTTCTCTCATCAAACCGGTAAGCCCCTACCAGGAGTTGCGCCAGTGGCGATGCAACAAGGCAAGTATGTATCTACTCTGATTCAGAAGCGCCTCAAGGAGGAGACAGTACCGGATTTCCATTATCAGGATTATGGTAATTTAGCGGTGATTGGACGGAATGCCGCAGTAGTGGATTTGGGGTTTGTTAAGTTCTCTGGTTTCCCCGCTTGGCTAGCCTGGATTTTTATCCACATCTTCTTCCTGATTGAGTTTGATAACAAGTTGCTGGTAATGATTCAGTGGGCATGGCATTACCTTACCTTTAAGCGCGGGGTTCGTTTAATTACCAACCTTGAGGAAGAACCAGCAGGGAATTTCGAGGAGAGAAGAGATTATCGGACGCCGGTACAGGTGTAGAGCTTTAGGGATTAGGGATTTAGGTAAGCTATCAGCTATCAGCATTCAGCTATCAGCATTCAGCCATTAGCTATCAGCTTATGCGCTACGCGCACGCTACGCGAACAGCCATTGGCCTACGGCCAAGCTACATCGAACAGCTTTTGAATAAAATAAGCTGACGGCTGACGGCTGACCGCTGACCGCTGACCGCTGAATGCTTACGTATTAAGAACCCTTACACTAAGTTTAAGTAGTAAAACCATTAACCTAAACTTTAATCCCTAATACCATTAACCTGATCCATGAGTCAGATTTCCTCTAAAACATCTACTCCTCCCTCGATTAATCTATTGGAGCAACCAGCCGCTTGGCTGTACAGTTTCTGGAAATTTTCTCGTCCCCATACGATTATTGGGACGAGTTTAAGTATTTTTGCCCTCTATCCCATTGCCGTGTCCATGACTAACAGTGGTTGGACTTGGCAAGGGTTCGGTCAACTGTTGGGAGCTTGGATTGCTTGTTTGTGCGGTAATGTCTATATCGTAGGACTAAATCAAGTCCACGATGTGGAGATTGACCAGATTAATAAACCCCATCTTCCCATTGCTGCAGGGGAGTTTTCTCTGCAACAAGGTCAGGGGATTGTGGCGATAACTGGTATCCTAGCGCTACTGTTTGCTTGGTTATTGGGACCGTGGTTGTTGTTGATGGTCAGTATTAGTTTGGCAATTGGTACAAGCTATTCCTTGCCACCGATCCGGCTGAAGCGGTTTCCCTTTTGGGCAGCGCTATGTATTTTTTCAGTACGGGGAGCAATCGTTAATGTAGGTCTGTTTTTACACTTTAGTTGGGCATTGCAACAGGGACAAGTGATGATGCCCACCGCAGCAGTGTGGGCATTGACCTGGTTTATCTTAGTCTTTACCGTTGCGATCGCAATATTCAAAGATGTCCCAGATATCGATGGGGATAAGCTTTTCAATATCACTACCTTTACCATCCGCCTCGGTAAATTGGCGGTATTTAATATAGCACGGGGGGTGATTACTGCTTGCTATCTCGCCATGGTGCTAGCTAGTGTGCTGCTCCTCGGTTCAGTAAATATCCTCTTCTTGGTAGGAACCCATCTGGTAGCATTAGCAGTAATGTGGTGGCGCTCTTACCAGGTAGACTTGGAGGATAAAAATGCGATCGCTAGTTTTTATCAGTTTATCTGGAAACTGTTTTTCCTGGAATATTTAATTTTCCCAGCGGCTTGTCTCTTAAGACTATAGGGTTTCTCAATCAATCGAATCAACAGCCCGTCAGCCGTCAGCCGTCAGCCGTCAGCCGTCAGCCGTCAGCCGTCAGCCGTCAGCCGTCAGCCGTCAGCTTATTTTATTCAAAAGCACCTCTGCATCAAGACAGCGTGCCCGTAGTGCATAAGCTGATAGCTGATAGCACCTCAAGTAGCGTGCGCGTAGCGCTTAAGCTGACCGCTG
>NZ_JAAHGN010000528.1:0-5108 GCF_010672485.1 Moorena sp. SIO2C4
ATACTGAATTTTGCCCCCCTGACCCCCCAACTTTGGGGGAAGAGTCAATTTGCTTCTAAAAGTCCCCCAGAATTGGGGGACCAACGGGGGCTTGGATGTAGCAAATGAGACTTCTCAGACAACCTCTTAGCGTGGGCAATGCGCAATGCGCAAACGGTCGAATTTAATAGTTCGAGATTAATGAAAATTGAAAGTATGGAGAAAAGCCCATCTAAGCATATGCTGAATGCTGAATGCTAAATGCTGAATGCTGAATGCTGAATGCTGAATGTTGATAGCTTAAGTAATAGAAATAATCGGGTGAACCTAACAGCTCACCCGAAAACTCAGCTAAGCTAAACTAAAACTAATCTACTTGAGCGTTCCCGCTGGGATGCCCAAAATATCTTCAATCTTGGGCATTTCTTCGATAGGAATCACCCGTCCTTCATCTTCAAATCCAGCGATTTTATCAAAGTTCAAATACTTATACAAATCACTAGCAAAGGGATTAATTTTCTCGGCTACAATTGACTGATACTCTTCAGCACTGGGAATCCGACCTAATAAGGCACAAGCTGCTGCTAATTCAGCAGAACCCAAGTAGACTTGGGCACCTTTACCCATACGATTATTAAAATTACGAGTAGAGGTGGAGAATACTGTGGCTTTATCAGCAACCCGAGCTTGATTTCCCATGCACAGGGAACATCCAGGCATTTCAGTCCGGGCACCAGCTATGCCAAAGATACCGTAAACCCCTTCTTCTTTGAGTTGTTTCTCATCCATCCGGGTAGGGGGACAAATCCACAACCGAGTGCTAACAGGGGGTTCCCCTTCTAGGACTTTGGCTGCAGCACGGTAATGTCCAATATTGGTCATGCAAGACCCAATGAATACTTCATCGATGCGATCGCTTGCGACTTCAGACAACAATTTTACATTATCTGGGTCATTGGGAGCAGCTACAATTGGCTCAGTGATTTCATTCAAGTCAATCTCGATAATTTCAGCATATTCTGCATCCTTGTCCGCTGCCATCAGTACGGGATTTGCCAACCATTCTTCCATCTTGGCCACTCGACGCATGATCGTACGGGCATCTTGATAGCCTCGCCCTACCATATTTTTCAGTAGGGCGATATTGGAACGCAAATACTCAGATACTGTTTCTACTCCGAGCTTAATGGTACAGCCAGAACAAGACCGTTCTGCACTAGCGTCAGTAAGTTCAAAGGCTTGCTCAACTTTCAAATCGGGCAATCCTTCTATTTCCATAATCCGTCCCGAGAAGACATTTTTCTTATTGGTCTTCTCTACTGTCAGCAATCCTTTTTGAATAGCTACATAGGGAATAGCATTGACAATATCCCGCAAGGTTACCCCTGGCTGCAATTCACCTTTGAACCGCACTAACACAGATTCGGGCATATCTAAGGGCATGACTCCCAAAGCAGCACCAAAGGCCACTAATCCGGAACCGGCGGGGAAGGAAATGCCTAGGGGGAAACGGGTGTGAGAGTCTCCACCAGTGCCTACGGTATCAGGTAATAACATCCGGTTCAACCAAGAGTGGATAATGCCATCCCCAGGACGCAAGGCTACACCAGCACGAGAGGCAAAGAAGTCGGGCAATTTTTTATGGACTTTGACATCAACGGGCTTGGGATAAGCAGCAGTATGGCAGAAGCTTTGCATGACTAAGTCCGCACTGAAACCAAGACAAGCCAGTTCTTTCAATTCATCCCTAGTCATGGGTCCTGTGGTATCTTGGGAACCAACTGTAGTCATGATCGGTTCGCAAGAGCTACCTGGACGAACACCGGGTAAGCCACAGGCTTTACCGACCATTTTCTGGGCTAAGGTGAAGCCTTTGCCTGTATCTTCTGGCATGGTTGGACGGGCAAACAGGGGACTCGGTTCTAATCCCAAGGCTTCCCGGGTTTTATCCGTAAGCGATCGCCCAATCAGTAACGGAATCCGTCCACCAGCACGGACTTCATCGAGGATGGTATCGGGTTTGAGGGTAAAGGTGGAAATAACTTCCCCAGCTTGGTTAGTGATTTCACCCTTGTAGGGATGGATGGTAATCACATCCCCAGTTTCCATTGTTGAAACATCGCACTCAATGGGCAATGCACCAGAATCTTCAGCCGTGTTGAAGAAGATCGGGGCAATTTTGCCACCTAAGATATATCCCCCAGCCCGTTTATTAGGAACATAGGGGATATCTTCACCAATATGCCAAAGTAAGGAATTAATTGCCGATTTCCGGGATGAACCAGTACCAACAACATCCCCAACATAAGCCACAGGGTACCCATTTTCTTTTAATTTAGCAATAGTTTCTAAACCCGACTCTATCCGAGATTCCAACATGGCCAAGGCGTGTAACGGAATATCTGGGCGAGTGGTGGCGTGAGTGGCGGGGGATAAGTCATCGGTATTGGTTTCTCCAGGTACCTTAAATACAGTTACAGTAACTGCTTCGGGGAGTTTGGGACGCTGGATGAACCACGCAGCATTGGCCCAAGCATCGATGACTTGCTTGGCGTAAGGATTGACATCGGAAATTTCTAGAACATCATTGAACGCATCAAAGACAAGTAATGTCTTACTTAGGGCAGTAGCGGCTTCGGCTGCTAAGGTGGTTTGATCAGACTGGAGTAACTCAACCAAGGATTGGACATTGTAGCCTCCGACCATAGTACCCAAGAGGTCTACAGCACCCTGGGGGTAAATCAGAGGACTAGTGAGTTCTGCTTTTGCGATCGCAGTTAAAAACCCGGCTTTGACATAAGCTGCTTCATCAACTCCAGGGGGAATGCGATCGCGTAACATAGCCATTAATGCTTCTTCTTCCCCAGCTGGTGGATTTTGCAGCAGTTCACAAAGTTGGGATGTTTGCTCAGCACTTAGGGGTAGGGGAGGAATTCCTTGAGCTCCCCGTTCAGCTAGGTGTTCACGATAAGATTTCAGCATGATAGATTTACCTGTGCGCGGGCTTCATGTATGACCAATAATAATAGGTTTCAAGAATCCCCGCGTCTAATGACCGGGGAGTGTCAAATTTGTTACAAATATTGCCCTACCAGAGTGTCGCAAGTCATCAAAGCATGAAAAATCAAAGCATCAAAAAAGCGATCGCTGTGGATCGCTCTGTCTTGTGTTAGAGAGTTGTGGATACGTGAAAAAGTTTGAATAAGGTTTGGTCAATCTATATCGCAATGGCTGGGGTTGGCGATAATCCCAAACTGACTCGTCACCAGACTTGTGAGAGTATCTGTGTTAACTCACTAGATAGGTTGCATCTGCTTTGACTCCTCTTCTAGAAGCCTGACCAGATTCTGATCACCGTTAGCTTTAGCTACCTCTAGACGATGTTCCAAAGTTTGGCGCATAGTAGCCAGATGCGCTTTTCTGCTCTCATTCAAGACTTTTTGCAGCCGGTGGCGAGCAATCGATGTCTTTGCAGCCACAGTAGAAATCGATTTAGCCACTGGTTGAGAATTAGTTACATCAGAATTAGTTACAGTTGGATTACCAGTGCAGTAAGAAACACCACGCCATTTCAGATGATTTACTGGTGGGGGTTCAGGCATGTGTCTGGGATAGTGAACTCTCCAATTCTGAGCCCGATAAGTGCCACCAATTTCACCCTCTCTCACTTCTAGTAAAGAGGGTTCAGCGTCGTAACTTACACCACGATACCTAAGTTTCATATCTATTACCCCTCCGATTGACTAATAATAATATCAGACCACTTTTTTCAATAGTCTTGAGTGCTTTTAATGTAAGCTAACAGCTGACAGCTGAAGGCTGTTAGCTTAAAATCCGATGTTGCTTAATAATGGAATGGTTTGAAGAGTTTTGTGGAATAAGCATCTTGCCCCTTCCACCAAGATGGCCATTCCACCCACCAGGTCAAACAGCTTTAGTGAAAAATTTAAAATTGAAAGTCTGGGGAAAAGCCCATCAGCTGATAGCTGATAGCTCAATGCTTACCTCAGCACTTTTTGACTCAAACAAAACTAGTGATACTAATAGCTACCCTCTTTTATAGGTAACACCACGATAGGTCATGTTAGCGGGTGATTTACGCCAAGGATTATGCTTAATTCGGTGAACTTTCCAGCTATGACCCCGGTAAGTGCCACCAATTTCACCTTCAGATACTTCTAGGGTAGATGGTTCACTTTGATAACTGACACCTCGGTAAGAAAGTTTCATTGCTCGAATACCTCCGATTGGATTGCTTAATCGAATTACTTAATGGAATTGCTTAATAAGTTGCTTGGCCAGGAATTGTTTAATAAGTTGGTTGGCCAGGTGAGGAATTCTGTCTAAGGGTTAGGCAAGCTTGCCCTAGGTATCACTTTCTTGGGTTCTCTACGGCTTATCTACTTCAGGATATCTGAGTGGAGAGCCACTGATCCGACAGAGACCTCAATGCTTATTCAATTCCAATTTTTATTTCTGTATCTATTTTGACACTTTTTTCGACAAAAGTCAAATGTTAAGAAAAAAAAACAAATCAGATCCTTTCCGATGGTTAAGGTTATACACTCTAGGCTCTAGGCTCTAGATTTTAGGCATGAGGCTCTAAACATCTAGACTAAGGGGATTTTGACAAAGTTTGCTAAGTCTTCCGAAAGCAAAGAAGCCTTCAACTACGCCTCTTGTCCCTAATACTCAAGAATTAATACCTAAGAATTAATACCTAAGAATTAATACCTAAAACTTAATATTTCTAAAACTTAATCGTCCTAAAACTTAATATTTAAAACTGTAAACATATGCGCTACGGGCACGCTACGCGAACAGCAGTCAGCCTTTAGCTGATAGCTGATAGCTGATAGCTGATAGCTGATAGCTGATAGCTGATGGCTGATAGCTGATAGCTTACCTAAAACTTAATACCTAAGACTTAATACCTAGGCGACCGGACTGGATATAGCACTACGCGCTACTGTTAGGACATTGTCTTGATGCAGTCGCTCATGGGGGAAACCACGGCAGTCGCTCATGGGGGGAACCACGGCAGTCGCTCATGGTTTGAAGTTACCGTAAGACAGTTGAGCCTTAATCAATAAGTTTTAACCCTTTTTTGCATAACCTACCAACCATAA
>NZ_JAAHGN010000529.1:0-5105 GCF_010672485.1 Moorena sp. SIO2C4
TCTCCAACCCCCACAAAGATTGCTATATATTAATCCCTCCATGCCCCCATCCTTCCATCCCCGATCATCCTCTCTAGGTCGCATCAATGAAATTGGTGTTACTCGTCTGTCTTGTCTTCCTTCCCGATGTTCCCCTTGATAGTCGGTAGTTTTGGATAACGGTTTCGAGCAATTATTAAAGTTGATCTTTACTTTTTAGGTGTGTTAAGTCCAAAATTCATTAAACTTTCATCAAATTAGGGAGATATTTAAACCCTACGCCAGAGATTTTTAAGTTATAAAGTGTGATAGCGATGTACCTACCAAGGTGAGTCGTTTAAATAAAACTCACTGCAAAACGCGCGTGAATTTCCCAGGGTGCCTCCAACCATGATTATTTGCCAGAAAACCCTCTAATCCCATCTAGAATAACTGGGAATTCCAACTACATATGCAGATGAAATTCGAAGATATCTATAACTTTTTCCAAGATCCTCCACCCAACTATCTCAATAAAGAATTAGCCGTATGCTATGTGCTATCGGTGTTGTTGCAAGGAGAATCTTATGGAACACAACTGATCCAACAACTGGAACAAGAATACCCCACCTATCGACTTTCAGATACTGTCCTCTACAGTGCACTGAAGTTTCTTGAAGAAAAACAGGCAATTTCAGCCTACTGGCAAAAAGTAGAAGGAAGAGGACGCCCACGCCGGATGTATCAAATCTGCCCAGAGTGGCAGGAGAAAGCTATAGAACTGGCCAGTTTTTGGCATGACTATATGGCTGAGGAAACAACCGTGGGGAAATTTCAGCCAAGGACTCCCTGCCACCAGTCTGTTGTTGAGTCAGTTAGGTAGGGAAGTAGCAATTTTTTCCAGGGTGCTGTCTTTGAAAACCCTGGTGGCATCCCAGAAGTCAGGTGATGCATTGTCTTACCCAGATGTGAATTCAGGTGAATTCAGGGCGTGCTAGCTGCTAGCCATCTACCCACACCAGCATCTTACAGCCTCTAGCTAGTGGGTACCGAGGAGCTAACCTGACCAAAGTGTGTCTAAGAAATTGTAAAGTAGTAGCAAAGGATGTGTATTTTTATCGTTAATATTCAGTGAATACAACTATTCTTGCTTCTACACTTTTGCTAACCCTTTTATTGGCAGTAGGTTTGTTTTTCTTTATTCGAGCCTCTGTGAAAGACCGAATACAACAAGTCAAGTTAGCTTCCCCAGAAACAGAAGAATCGCTTCTAAATCAGTTGAAGCAATATTTTGATCAAAGAGCCTACCAGGTGGCGGCGGTGGATGCTGCCACTAATCAAGTCACGTTCCAGGGGATAGTCCGACCGAGTTGGTTTCTGGCTATCTTTTTAACCGTCTTAGCTGCCTGTGGTATAGTCTGCTTATCTCTAGTGCTCTCTATTTTGTTTCCGACTTTGACTAAGGTGTTTTTGGGGCTAGTGGCACTAGCTCCCGCTGCGGGCCTTTTTTATTGGAAAAAAGCTGAGCGACTCGAACAGGTATCTCTGAAATTAGAATCAGCGTCTACCCAAGCCCCTGGGGATCAAGCCACTGCGGAGCAATCTTTGGTTATAGTCACTGGCCATCGCGATGAACTAATACAACTTCAACAGTCTCTGAAACTAAAACCCTTGCTGTAAGCAAGCAGGGTTTGACATCCTCCCCAACTATAATCAGCGAGATCAATTTCCAGAATAGGTAAATTTACCAAGATACTTAGCCCTCCTCAAGCCAAAGAGTTTGAGGAGGGCTAAGTCAAAGCACTTTCAATAAATATTACCAGTAAGGTTTCAGCGGCTACGAGCGGCAACCCCTACCTTCTTTAAGGGAGAGTTGATTAATCGCAAACTGGGAAACAGAAAATGATTTTCTTCCACATATTGGGCACCGAAGAGCCCTTTTTCTGCCCAGAAATAACGGTCTGTGGTATGCTCGTTACGTTTGACCAGTAGTAGGGCAGGTGGAAGTATCCCTTGTGATCGAATGTATGCCCGTGCTGCTGTAACCGGTTTATACTCGCCACTTTCTAGATTGTACTGAGGTACATGCTCAAGTATCTTGCGCCCTTCTTGGCGGCGGCGACTCTTACGCTTACGTCTTCTTGCCAACCTTTTTACCTCCTCTTTTTGCTGGCAATTGTAAAGATAGTTACAAAAGCCTTGGAAATTATATCGAGTCTTTTGAGAAATATCAAGCTCTTGTCATAGAACTAAATAAACCGGCTGAAACCTTTGACAGCAATACTTTAGGGGATTTTCAGTTTCCTGATGACCTCCGGAAAATTCATACAAAAATTTAATTTATTTAATAAAAATTAAATATAATTAGAAGAAATAGCCTTAAACTCATCCGAGCATTACACTGATCAGGTGATGAGGTGATGGGGTGATCAGGTGATTGGGCAACGGATGTAACGGATATTTGCCATAGGTCTAATGACTGATGACTTATCACGCTATGACTTATCACGCTATGACTAAAGCTGACTAAAGCATAATAGTCAATTGTTTAAGGGGTTCGACATTTATAGAAGGGAAGCTGATAGTGGCTTAACTTCGAGTAGGATTAACCCAGATCACTCATCTATAGCTCATGTTCACTCGATTCAGTTCAGAATTTGTCTCCCTGTGTCGAAACCAAGTGGCTTTATTAACCCAAGGACTGGGAGCAGCTAGTGGTGCTGTATATTTAACGGAAGAATTCGTTGAGGGAAATCAGGCAAAGCTAATTCCTGTGGTAGTTTATCCGGAAACAAGTACCGTGTGGGATATGAGTGATCCTGACTGGGTTTTGCCACAGAAAATAGGTGAGATTGATCAGATTCCTCGATTATCCAGCAGCTTACCTCGGCTACTCCCTCAGGGAAATAACCAAGATCAAGATTTGGGTTCAACCTCTTTTGACTGGACAGAAAATTCCATACAGCAGCAGCACCAAATTGTTTTACCTCTAATCCATGAAGGGATAGTGATGGGGTTATTGGTGAGTGCTCGTGATGATAGACCTTGGAATCACACAGAACAGGCAAGTGTGGAAAGCATTGCCAGAACCTTAGCGATCGCATATGTCATAGAACAGCGTCAAGGTTGGTTTGAGCAGCAGTTGACTCAGCACAGACGTCTACAGGCAAAACAACGGGATATGCTTGATGATCTGCTGCATCAATTTCGTAATCCCCTGATGGCCTTACGAACCTTTGGTAAGCTACTGCTGAAGCGACTGGTACCAGGAGATAAAAACTATCCAGTGGCTTCGAGCATTATACGAGAAAGCGATCGCTTACAGGAGTTGCTGCAACAGTTTGATGCTTGCCTGGACATGAACCAAACCGGTACAGCATCCTTAACTTTGCCTGTAGCTACGGCTGAGGCTTGCTCATCCCCAGAATCAGATGATCTTGGGGAGATTTACCCAACTAGTCACTCCGAACCACACTCCACCCCAGGGGAATTTCCCCTACTCACGGACAAAACTCTTCCGTTGCAACTGTTTGCGGTCAAGGATGTCTTAGAACCCTTGCTTATATCTGCTGACGCTATTACTCAAGAGGCTAATTTGGAGTTGCATTGCTCTATTGCCCCTGATTTACCTTTGGTGAAAGGCAATCCTAAGGCTTTACGGGAAGTGTTGAGTAATTTGATTGACAATGCTTTGAAGTACACTCCAGCTGGGGGAAAAATTGATATCCAAGTTGGTGTTGGACAATGGCTTGATCATGGTAATGCCATAGCGATCGCAATTAGTGATACTGGTCCAGGTATTGCTCCAGAAGACTTAGACCATCTGTTTGAGCGACATTATCGGGGAGTTCAAGCTAATGGTCCTATCCCTGGCACTGGTTTAGGATTAGCGATCGCAAAAGAACTCATGGCATACATGCAGGGTGATATTGAAGTCTTTAGTCCTGCCAAACTACTATCAACTGAGGAAAATGGGGAATTATCCATTAGTCATGGTCAAGATAACTCAAGGATGGGAACAACCTTTATCGTTTGGTTGACTTACGCTCAGTAGCCCTCAGTAGATAGTTGTTGTTGACCAAAAATATGGGTTTCAAGCCTGGCCTTTGGCCACGCTACTTGAGGTGCCCTTCTAGGGCGACTTTTCCAGGAATAATGTATAATATATTTAATTGTGTAGCCTAGCACAGGCAGGATTCGTCGGTACTGCCCTATTTAATAACGAGCGTTTTGCGATGCTAGTACACGAGGCGCGAAAAACCTCGCTATACGCATGGATCTTAACGGATACCGAACACCAGTAAAATACAGTTTCAAAATATTTAACGTACCGTGGGGCACACGGAAACGGGGAAATTCCCAACGCTTAGGGAGATCAGCCCACTGGGGTTAGTTAAATTAGGCTCGATATTTGGTTTTTAAACGGGTATTTGGCTTAAGTATTGCCTTTCAGGATAGCTAATTTTAAGGCGTGTCGTAGAACTAAGAATCCTCGCTCTTTTAGGGCGGGGAGTGTCAACGTTGAGAGGTTGGCTGTGATTGGTTAATCTATCATCCTCTCAACAGTTAACTGTCCACATATGTAGTTACTGACTGCTAATCACCAGGTCAGAGTCGATGGTAAGCTGTAAGTCGGTTTCTGGTTCAACCACAAATAGGTCAACGCTGCTGCTACCAAATAAACGTTTGCCGATATTTAAAGCGATGCCAGAACTAACTCCGATCAAGATTTCTTCTGTAGCGATCGCACGGTCACCGGTAACGGCAGAGATAGCAGCGGCGGCAGCGGTACCAACTGCTGCATCTTTTAGGATACTCCCTGGATTGCTACCCTTGCGAATGGTTTCAGTGGTGGTAATTTCCTCAGAGGTGGCATTAAACGATAGGGTTTCACCATTGATCAACAGCTGCTGAGCTACAAACTGAGCTCCCTCTTTTGTCGCACGCAGTTCGCCAACCACTTCACTACCAGCAGGAATCAGCAACTTGCCCTCATCAGCAGTGGTAATGTTTAAATCCACTGTCAGGGTTAGGGGAATAGTTTCCTCTTGGGCGAGCAGAAAAAAATCAAACAATACTCGATCACAAATGCGTAGGTCTCAGAAAAGGGACTGAAATCTGGATACCAGGCATGCTATGCCTAAGTG
>NZ_JAAHGN010000053.1:0-15824 GCF_010672485.1 Moorena sp. SIO2C4
TTTAATTCTTAATGGGTCAAGCGCACCTATGGTTTTGTTGAAGCCCCCTAAATCCCCCGAGCGAGCAATCCCTCGCTCGGGGGACTTTTAGAGTTTTTTCCCCCCAAGCGAGCAATCCCTCGCTTGGGGGGTTAGGGGGGCGAAACCATACCCAGAATCAGCAACACCGAAAAAACTATAGTTCAAGGGTTTGTAGTTCAAGTTTTCTTACAAAAATGACCTGCTCCCACATAGAACTGTTTAGCAAGCTGATGTTGATAGATATTAGCTTAAGTATAAACATCAATAATTTTTTGTCTAGGATCAACGGAGTAGGGTTTCATGATTTTTTAGTATAATTATCTGAGGTATCATGATTATTGTACCTGACTAGCTTGATAAATATTATGTTAAGTTCTATGGTTGAGAAGTAGAGAGCTATACATGAAGGTTAGAAATATCCCTGGTTATCTCCTTGATCAGATAGAGTCAGCCCTATTTACTGTTTTCCCTGCTAGAAGAAAAAATGCTGGAAATACCCCTGGTTATCTCCTTGAGAAGATACAGTTAGCCCTGCTTAGTGCTTTTCCTGAGCCACAGGGCTTCAAACAAATGCTACGATTCCAATTAAATGAAAATCTGCCAGAGATTGCTACTGGTGGAAATTTCAGTGAAATTGTTAACAAAACAATCAACCATTTTGATAGTAATAATAGTTTAGAACTATTAATTAATAGCGCCCTTAAACAAAATTGCGCTAATCCTGAGTTAAATGCAATCAAGAAAAAATTTAAAATTACGACTAGTTTACTCGACCTATTGTATCCTTTAAAAAAAAATAACAAGCCAAAGCAAGAGGTTTATAGAGATTATTTTCAAAAAGTCAATTTTTCGGAAGATAAAATTGTTGCAAATTTAAATGATATTATAGATAACTTGGATACTATACTTGATGAAAATTTTTATAGTGAAAAACCTATCATAGACTTTGCTGATTTTTTATTAAAAAATAGAGATATTGATATTTCACAAGAAAATGCTTGTCAACTCAATCAATGGTTAAAAATCGAGTCCAAGAGAAGTAAAGCAAGCTATATAATCAGCTATATAATAAGATTGGTAAGCAATAACCGCTTATTTGAATTTGATTATGTAGTGTCACGTATATTGCCATTCCTCTTTATTAATATTACTGGGGCTTGGATAATCGAATTCTTGAGTAGAATAGAATGGGTTAAGCAGTATAAAGCCCTTAGCATGTTGTTTTTTATAGTATTTACAATCATAGCTATTATTGATTTATTTAAAAAATCAAATTTAAGACTGAACCAAATAGGATCAGTTACCTTAGTAATCTTGGTGATAATAGGAGAAGCATTTATATTTAGCATTTTTCCCACTAAACTAGTAAAGTCCCCTGAAAACTTTCACAATTACCCAGAAATCGTAAAAGTTTTTGAAAACCAGCATCTAACTAAACATTATAATTTAAAGAAAATCTTTATACATAAAGCTGAAGTAATAGATAGATTTATAAAAAACCCGGGTAAAGATAATGAATTACATGAATTACACATATTACTTAATGATGTGGAATGGACCAAGGAAGAAAAATTAAGATTTCTCAAGAGAAACTATAAAGGATATATAAAAGTTAAGATTAGTTATAATGATAATTCGACTGGGAAGTTTAAAATAAAAAAATCTCAAATAATTGACTATTCATTTAGACCTGGTAGTGGAATCTTATCCTTTGTGATAGGATTCGGAGAAACAGCATATTTGGTGCCTCGACAAAGATATAATCTTCTTCAAAAAATAGAGAACATTATTGAAGATAACCAAGTTTTAGAAAAAATCAAATAAATATGAATAAGCTGTTAAGCATTAGTGCCTAACAGCTTAACAAATTAGCTTAACCAATTATTCAAAGGTTATGGTATTAGGTAAATCAATCACAAAGTTCAGCCCTTGTGGAGTGACATCGGCGTTAATAGAGACACCAGCCTTAACGAGTTTATCTAGGCTTAATCCATAGGGTTTCAACTTTTGATCAACGCCCGCATCTTTAAGATAGGAAATTAAATTGACACCATCAAAATTTGCCAAACCCTTCTTGACCGCTTTAACTGTTTGATTGCGAAATACACCTTCAAGAAGAGTCAGAGCATCAGAATACCATCCCCTTCCACGCACATTGTGGTTACGGTAAGCAACTTGTAAATCGTTATTACGTATGGCAATACCAAGACTGACATCACCACTAGGTGTTACAGAAAACAAGCGAGTACACTTCTTTCCAGAAAATAGATCGATGCATTCATACTTACGCAAATTGACTGTAAAGGAAAATGTTGCTCCACCATTGTCAATAGACTGAAGATTAATATCGTTGATCTTCCACTTGTTATAACGAGTATTCTTGATGTAATACCCATCATATTGATTAATAGAGTTAACTAAATCTTCCCGGAATTTTTCAATTGGCAACGTTCCTCGAATTTGTGCTTTGGTTAAGTCCAACTCAATGGGAAATCCAATCTGATTTGTCAATACATCTAGAGACTGGACAACAAGCGGGACATTAGCATCAGGAAATTTGCTCTCTGCATGAAGATAACCAGGTAGAGCAATAGTTAAACCTAAAGAGATGGCAAAAGCCCTAAAAATAGTTGCTAGATTTTTATCCAACATAAATTCTCTCCTTTGTCGGGAGCAGCTAGTATGTATTGGTATTTTGAAACCTTCGGATACTAAAAATAGCTGAACGCCTTTATATAAAAAGACAATAGTTTGATGAGGTTTGAATTATTTAAACCCTTTAAATCCTAAGGAAGTAGTCAATCAATAGATTACCATTTACTGCTTAGGCTTCGAGTTAATTTTGAGCATACTTGTTTTCAAATACCACTATTGATTTATCAGGCAAAGTTCAGGAAGTTATGCGTAACTTAACAAAAGTTAATAAAAAAATGCATTAGGGGCAGTAGAAAGGAATTATAGACATTGAAGTATAGTTAGGGAAAGAGTAATAGGTAATATGCAACAGCAGATCTGATAGCAAAACTATGTCTTAACCTTTACTTCGACTGCTATACCAGTAAACTTTCAACCTTCAACATCCAACATCCAACATTCAACCTCCAACATTCAACCTTCAACATTCAACCTCCAACATTAAACCTTCAACAGTTAACCTTCAACCTCTAACCTTCAACCCTCAACCGAATAAACCCTTCCTTTCCAAGCACCACCCCGTCCTTGCCAATGTCGCCATGCTGAATCTATGGTCATTAAGGTATAGAGCAACCCGATCCCAGGTAAGCAAAATCCTAGCAGAGGAGAACATTGATACAGGCGCAGTGTGGGTAAGTAAGCTAAAGCCATCAGTAACCATGTCACAAAGGATGCGATCGCATTCAGCCAATGTCCAGTCAAAACACTAAGGATCAAACCAATCGGGGCTACTAGATAAATTAACGTCATTGCCATCACCGTACCCACTAATAGCCATGGGGAATACTCTAGTTGGGTAAAAGCCGTGCGAGCAATCATGTTCCAGATACTCGCTAAAGAAGGATATGGTCGTAAGCTGCGAGTTGATTGACTTAGCCCTAACCAAATGCCACCAAGGCCAGAAAGGGAACCAGAGGAAGATCTGGACTGATTACTGGATTTAACTGCTTGAGCTAGGGCACAATCATCGATTAATGCTTGACGCACTACCTCAATCCCACCGATGCGGTTTAAGGCTTGATGGCGAATTAAAATACATCCTCCAGCGGCAGCCGCAGTAGATTTTGTGGGGTTATTGACCCAAGCAAAGGGATACAGTTTTTGAAAGAAGAAGACAAAGGCAGGAATCAGTAGTCGCTCCCAAAAGTCTTGGCATCTGAGCAACACCATTAGGGAAACTAGATCCAAGTGTTCTATCTCGGCTTTGGTAAGCAGTTGACGGAGATTGGCTGGATCATGCTCTATATCAGCATCGGTAAATAAAAAATAATCTGGGGCTGGGGTTTGCTGCTGCCCATAACGAATGCCTTGTTCTAAGGCCCAGAGTTTACCAGTCCAACCAGGGGGTAACTCTTGACCGGATAATACTTCTAGTTGGAATCGTTGGGAGGATTGCTTGCTTTCCTGGGCAAGGGCTTGAGCAATGGTCGCTGTTTGATCAGTGCTTTGGTCATCCACTACAATCACCGTCAAGCAGCCAGGATAGTCTTGAGCCAGAAGCGATCGCAATGTCGTGGGGAGCAACTCAGCTTCATTACGAGCTGGAATTACAGCACAAACCTTGGGTAATGATTCCCCTTGACCTACAGACCTGGTAGGGAATTTCTCTATAACCAGCCGTTGGTCTGCTCGCCAAAACTGACCCCGAAATCCTAGTAATCCGATCCAAATCCCTACGGATAGAACAGTGATTCCTAATCCGATTGTATCCATTTGTATTGATACCTATTGCTAATTCTCCACTACAAGTAGCAAAATAACGTAACCAAAGGTGCGCGCACCTTTGAATGTGGTGTGTGAAGTAAAACGGTAAAACATGCAAACCCAAGACAGGATTGTAGAATCAGGGGTTACAGGAGCGATCGCAAATAGCCAAAGCTATTTACTCGCTCAGCAATATCCCGATGGTTACTGGTGGGCAGAACTGGAATCTAATGTCACCATAACAGCGGAGATTGTCCTACTCCATAAAATTTGGGGAACTGACAAACAACGACCTTTACATAAAGCGGAAGCCTATCTGCGTTCTCAACAGCAGAAACACGGTGGCTGGGAACTTTTCTATGGTGATGGTGGGCATTTGAGTTGTTCGGTGGAAGCTTATATGGCACTCCGCCTTTTGGGGGTACCTGCCAGTGACTCAGCTTTGGTCCGAGCCAGGGATTTTATTCTCAGACGGGGTGGCATCAGCAAAACCCGGATTTTCACCAAATTTCATTTAGCCTTGATTGGCTGCTATAGCTGGCGCGGGATTCCCTCGATTCCCCCCTGGATAATGTTGTTTCCAGAATGGTTTCCCTTTACTATCTATGAAATGTCTAGCTGGGCAAGGGGAAGTACAGTTCCTTTATTAATTGTCTTTGACCAGAAGCCAGTATTTGAGATTGAGCCAAGGATCAATCTAGACGAGTTATATACCGAAGGAGCTGATCAGGTCAAATTCGAGCTACCTCGCAATTCCGATTGGACAGATTTATTTGTACTGCTTGATGATGGATTTAAGTTAGCAGAAGACTGGAATTTAGTTCCATTCCGGAAGCAGGGACTGGCAGCAGCGGAAAAATGGGTCTTGGAGAGGCAAGAAGCCACAGGAGACTGGGGGGGAATTATTCCAGCCATGTTGAATTCCCTGTTAGCGTTGCGTTGTCTCAACTATGATCTTGCGGATCCGATCGTGCAACGGGGACTGGAAGCCATTGATCGGTTTGCCATTGAAACCCCTGACAGCTACCGAGTCCAAGCCTGTGTTTCCCCAGTTTGGGATACAGCTTGGGTATTGCGAGCGATGGTGGAATCTGGTTTAGAACCGGATCATCCAGCCTTAGTTCGGGGTGGAGAATGGTTGTTGCAGCAGCAAATACTAGACTATGGGGATTGGGTGGTGAAGAATCCCCAAGGGAAACCAGGAGGATGGGCCTTTGAGTTTCAAAACCGTTTCTATCCTGATTTAGATGATTCCCCAGTAGTGATTATGGCCTTGAATAGCTTGAAACTCCCTAATCAGAAACTAAAGCAGGCAGCCATGGCTCGTGGCTTGGCTTGGATAGCATCAATGCAGTGTAACCAAGGGGGTTGGGCTGCGTTTGATATTAATAATAATCAACACTGGCTCAATTCTCTGCCCTATGCTGACCTGAAAGCTATGATTGACCCTAACACAGCGGATGTGACCGCACGGGTCCTGGAAATGCTGGGTTCGTGTAATTTGTCCATAGAATCCCAAAAGTTGGAGAATGCGATCGCATTTTTGATTCAGGAACAGGAAGCCGATGGCAGCTGGTTTGGTCGTTGGGGGGTTAACTATATCTATGGCACCAGTAGTGCTCTTTCAGCCTTATCTAAAATAGCGCCTCACACCCACCAACGTAGTATCGAACGGGGTGCCGCTTGGCTAGTGAAATGTCAAAACCTCAATGGTGGCTGGGGTGAGACCTGTCTTAGTTACGATGATCCCACTCTTAAGGGACTAGGAATCAGTACTGCATCTCAAACCGCTTGGGCTTTAATTGGTTTAATGGCAGCAGGAGAAGCTACTGGCAACTGGGCAATGGATGCCATTGAGATGGGAGTCAACTACTTAGTGTCAACTCAGCAGCCCGATGGCAGTTGGGATGAAACCGAGTTTACAGGCACAGGTTTTCCCAGTCATTTTTATTTGAAGTACCACTTCTATCAACAATATTTCCCGTTGTTGGCCTTGGGAAGGTATCAAATTTCTATTTCAAGTTGAAGGTTGTTTGTCGGAATGTAGAATTAAGAATGTAGAATGTAGAATGTATAATTAAGAATGTATAATTAAGAATGCAGAATGTAAAATCCAGAATGGTGAATGGTGAATGTCGAATACAGAATTCCAAATTCTTAATTCTTAATTCTTAATTCTTAATTCTTAATTCTTAACTCTTAATTCTTAATTCTTAATTCTTAATTCTTAATTCTTAATTCTAAAATTAGCTGAATGCTTACGCATCCTGTTTATTGCTGATGCTCAGCTAACCAGACCGTCAAATCTGTGACGGTCTCAAAATCCAACAGCGCCTCGCTCAACTCCTCCAATTGAGCTATAGAAAGCTTTTGAATCCCCTCAAGTAGCTGGTCAGAAATACTACCAAACCGACGGGTGATCAGACGTCTAACGATTGAGTACCCTTCCTCTTGTTTTCCTTCCAGTTTTCCTTCAAGCTTTCCTTCACGTTTTCCTTCGAGTAAACCAAGTTTATGTCCTTTTTGAATTATCTTCTGATAAATTACAGACTCTTGCATCACGTCCTCCGGAAATAATTCTGTGATCAACCTTTGGTCAAACCGCAAACCAGCTAGTAACTGGGTACAAGCGGAGATGTTAGTAAAAGCTAGTGGTTCTTCAATCCTATCCACTGCTGCCGCCACTTGCTCTAATAATCTGTTGGGAGACTCACTGAATGCTAAAGTGGCAAAAGGCAATAAGGCGGGATTGGCCAAAAATTGCAATGGGTCTTGCTCCCACATCCTGATTACTCGATAGCGATGGCTAGTGTTACTCTCGACCAACTGGTTAGTATAAGCTTTGGATGAGGTGGTGAACTTGAGAAATATCACTACCTGCTCTATGGGACAGTTATACTTTTCTTTGAGTCTGACCCAATACTTGAGCATCCGCAATGGTAGGGATGGCTTGGAAGCTGGCAGGGTTTGAAATTCCCACTGTAGGATTTGGTTAGCGGTTTGCAGCAGGGTCAAGGAATCGGCGTGAATCGGTTCGGTATTTAACTCAGTTTTGAGCACCGATATTTCAGTAACTTCAATATCATGAAGCCACTTTACCAAATCAGCTGGGTAGTTTTCGGCGAGATATTTACAGATATTATCGTAAGCCAAGGTAGTTATCTTAGGTTAACAGTACCTGGGCCAGTTTACCGGATGTGGTCAAAAAAAGCGATGCTCTCAAAGAGCCGCTACGCGAACGCAACTAGGCTAGATAGAAATATAGTCATCAAAAACTGGTTTTCTTGTAGCCCACCAATATTGGATAGTATTACCAGGCCACAAAGCGAATACTCTGCCATCTTTATTTTGATACCAGCTCATACAGTTTTCTTTTGTCCACACCCTTTTTGCCATAGTTTTCCATAAATCCTGATAATAACGTCTCATGGCTTCCTCCTTCACTTCCAGAGATTTCCAGTCTTCTGTGAGCATTTTATTCAAGCAGCCAATAATATAATTAACTTGGCACTCTACCATTAAAATAACCGAGCTATGACCCAAACCAGTATTCGCTCCTAACAGACTAAAAAAGTTAGGAAAATTGGGAACAGAAATACCAATATACGCTTCTGGTTCGTTGCCCCATCTCCCCGCTAGACTCTCTCCGTTGCTACCACGTATATCCATTTTTTTGTAGGACAAAGAGTTAAATCCTGTAGCATAGATAATAGCGTCAACTTTATAGTCTTTTCCTGGTTCGGTTACCAGACTATCAGCCGTTATTTTATCTATCTTATCTGTAATCAATTCTACATTCTTTCGGTTCAGGGTTTGATAAAAGTCGTTATTAATTAAAATTCGTTTACAACCTGGTTGATAGCTGGGCATCACCGCATCCCGTACTCGGGAGTCAGCAATTTCCTGGTGTATGCGTTTTTCCAATTGTTTTCGCAGGTACTTACCGAGAAAACTTCCAGTAATGAATAGGGGAAAACTGATTAAGTCATTACGTAAGTATAGTAATCCCCGGTGGAGTTGCATCAGAATAGGGAAGTTCTTAAAATACCATTGCATCTGGGGTGAATAAGTCCCATCGTCTCGGTTAGTAATCCAGTTAGGAGTTCTTTGAAAAATCAATAGTTGTTTCACTTTTTTTGCAACTTCTGGGATAAATTGAACTGCACTCGCTGCAGTTCCTACAACTGCCACAGTTTTATCAGTTAAATCAAAGCTGTGATTCCATCTAGCTGAGTGAAACGAAACTCCTTTGAAGCTTTCTAAGCTATTCAAATTCGGTAATTTGGGTAAATTTAAACCTCCCCAGGCACTGATCAGTATGTTAGCTGTTATAGTTTTATTATCAGCTGTGTCAACATACCAGAGGCAATTTTTGGCATTGAAATGGGCGCTAATAACCTCTTGATTAAAACGGATATGGGGATAAATATTGTATTTACGTGTGCAGTGTTCTAAGTATTTCAATATCTCTGGCTGAGAGGGATAAACTTGGTTCCAATCATATTTCATCTCAAAAGAGTAACAATATAAATGAGCGGGAATGTCACAGGCACATCCTGGGTAGTTATTATCCCGCCAAGTCCCTCCAATTCCAGAGTATTTTTCTAGAATAATGAAAGGTATTTTGGCTTTTTTAAGTTTAATAGCCATGCAGATACCAGACATGCCGGCACCAATAATAACTACTTGCATTTTTATTATTTTTATGTTATGATTACTGGTGATTATTCGTTTTATTGTTTAGTTGGATAGTTCCCAAAACGCGATAATCGAAGTTTAGATAAAAATCCCAACCAGCAAAGGTCAAAAGTGAGTATTCAGCTATCAGCTATCAGCTATCAGCTATCAGCTATCAGCTATCAGCTATCAGCTAATGCGCTACTTGAGGTGCTTTTGAATAAAACAAGTAAGCATTGGAATAATGCTGAGTAAAGTCACCTCCCAGCGTCGTTCGCACAGCGTGGCCATTCGCGTAGCGTGGCCGAAAGGCCAAGGCCAAAGCCTGTGCCACAAAACTGAAGGCTGACGGCTGACGGCTGACGGCTGATGGCTGAATGCTTACGGTCAAAAAAATGCTACCATTAAATAATATAATAAATATCAAAAAAAGCAATTATGGGGAGCCTTGAAGGCAAAGTAACCTTAGTCACGGGTGCCAGCCGTGGTATTGGTAAAGGAATTGCGATTGGCCTTGGAGAGGAAGGTGCTACGGTATATATTACCGGTCGTAGTCTAGACAGTTCCAATGTCACAGAGGGAGTTTCCGGTAGTCTTCGGGAAACCCAATTAGCTGTGCAAGATGCTGGTGGTATTTGTATTCCGGTAATGGTAGATCATAGCGACGACCAACAAGTGCGCTTACTCTTTGAACGGATTCAAGACGAGCAGAAGGGACAACTGGATCTGCTGGTCAATAATGCGTTTTCAGGAGTGCAGGCATTGAAAGAGGGATACGAAAAACCATTTTGGGAATGCGTTGACAATCTTTGGGATGCTGTCAATGATGTCGGTCTCCGCAGCCATTATATTGCCAGTGTTTTTGCAGCTCGACTGATGATTCAGCGTCAGCAGGGGCTCATTTGCACCATCTCATCCTGGGGCGGCATGTCTTACATCTTTGGTGCCGCATACGGGGCGGGTAAAGCCGCTTGTGATCGACTTGCTGCGGATATGGCTGTTGAACTGAAGCCATATAATGTGGCATCCCTTTCGATTTGGCCAGGCATAGTTGGTACCGAGCATATTTCCAGTTTGGCTTTGCAAATGGGAGAAGATAAACCACGTAATCAGCAAAGCCAAGTGATCTCTCAAGGCTATAATTGGGAAACTCCTTTACTAACAGGGCGCGTTATTGCTGCCCTTGCTGCAGACCGAACTGTAATGCGCTTTACAGGCCGTGTTCGAATTGTTGCAGAACTAGCTGATTACTATGGAATCATCGATAAAGACGGTTTACGTCCGGTATCACTACGCTCTCTACGTTTTATAGCTCCAATGTTTTGGCCAGCATTAATAAAATATGCGTCGCTGATACCTAACATTAATGTACCCTGGTTTTTATTACTATGGGGAATACTCCAATCTCCTAAAATTTAACCCAGAGCAAAAATTTGAACCATATGAGTGATCTCCATGGAGCTGTGGTACTCATCACCGGTGCCTCCGGTGGATTCGGTCAGGAACTGACTCGGCAATTATTAGAAGCTGGTAGCCATTTGATCCTCACCGATCTTGATGAAACTCTTCTTAAAGAGCGTGCCGAAGCTATTCAACGGGAGGTTAAAACTGGGGATATACTTGCTCTTTTGGGGATTAATCTTTCTGAACGTGACGGATGCGAAACCCTTTATCGTCAGGTTAAAGACCTGGGAATAGAAATCGATATTTTGATCAACAATGCTGGCATTGGGCTTTTTGGTCGCATGGACGAAGTTCCTGGAGAAACATGGGAAAGGCTGATGCAGGTAAATCTGTTGGCACCAATGCGATTAAGTTCTCTATTTGCCGCCGATATGATTAAACGTCGCCAAGGTCACATCGTTAACATTTCCTCTGCTGCTGGCTGGATAGCACCGGCTGGCATGGCTCATTATGCTGCTAGTAAATTCGGGTTGCGAGGATTCAGCGAAGGGCTTTTAAATGAAGTTAAAATTTACAACGTCAAGGTTACAGCTGTTTATCCCTTTTACAGCCGTACTCCCATTCTTCAGTCGGAACAGTACGGAACCCTTGCTAAAGAAAATCAGGGGTTGCCGGACTTTATAATAACTGATCCGGCTAAAGTCATGGGCAAAACGATTCAAGGAATCATTGATGATAAACCTCAGGTTTTTCCTGATCGAATGGCAAAAATTATCTCAGTTATTAAACGTTTTTTTCCCCAATTATTAAACTGGATTCTTAATGGGTTCAATCGGAAGCCAAAAGCCAATGTATAGGATTTATATAGCAAAGGAAACAGCGGATCATCGGAGTAGGGAGTAGGGATAAGCAAGGGTTGGGTTTGGCGAGAAGCCCACACTTACTAGGGTATGAAGTGTGGGAGCATGGCACTGAGCTTGGATGTGTACGCATCCGGTTTATTGTTGATGCTCAGCCAACCACACAGCTACATCGGTGACTGTCTCAAAATCCAACAGCGCCTCGCTCAACTCTTCCAATTGAGCAATAGAAAGCTTTTTAATCCCCTGTTGTAGCTGGTCGTCAACACTCCCAAACCGACGGGTCAGTTGACGTATAATGATTGAGTACCCTTCCTCTTGTTTTCCTTCGCGTTTTCCTTCGAGTTTTCCTTCACGTTTTCCTTCCAGTAAACCCAGTTGATGTCCTTTTTGAATGATCTTCTGATAAATTACAGACTCTTGCATCACGTCCTCCGGAAATAATTCTCCAATCAACCTTTGGTCGAACCGCAAACCGGCTAGTAACTGGGTACAAGCGGATATGTTAGTAAAAGCGGATGGTTCTTCAATCCTATCTACTTCTGCCGCCACTTGCTCTAATAATCGTTTAGGGACTTGCATGTAAAAAAAATACCAATTAAAGTAGGGTGGGCAAAGTTATCTTATCTATAAGACTCATTTGAACCAAAATGTTTTTGCCCACCCTACAAGCTAAAATCTGGTATTTTATTTTTTGGCTACTCCCTTAGGAGATTCACGCTTATGCCAGAGTGGCAAAGGGCAATAAGGCGGGATTGGCCAAAAATAGCTCAGGGTCTTGCTCCCACATCCTGATTACTCGATAGCCATGGCTGGTTTTACCCTCCAGCAACTGGTTAGTATATGCTTTGTTTGAGGTGGTGAACTTGAGAAATATCACTACCTGCTCAATCGGACAGTTATACTTTTCTTTCAGTCTGACCCAATACTTGAGCATTCTCAATGGTAGGGATGGCTTGGAAGCTGGCAGGGTTTGAAATTCCCATTGCAGGATTTGATTAGCGGTTTGTAGCAGCGTCAAGGAATCGGCGTGAATCGGTTCAGTATTTAACTCAGTTTTCAACACCGATATTTCAGTAACTTCCATACCATGAAGCCACCTGACCAAATCAGCTGGATAGTTTTCGGCGAGATATTTACATATATTATCGTAAGCCAAGGTAGTTATCTTAGGTTAACAGTACCTGGCCGATTTTACCGGATTTGGTCAAAAAAAGCGTACCCATCCATCGTGATTATGCTTTTGGCTTCCCCCTGTGATCAAAATCTGCTCCAATCACCCATTCTCTTTTTCCCCATCACCAACACTATCGACGGCGCTGTTGCAATTTGCGATAAACATCCCGTACATCAACCTGATGGTAAGCCATAGCAACTAGGCTGTGGTAGAGCAAGTCCGCTACTTCAGATGCGATCGCATCCGGGTCATCATCCTTACAAGCCATTACCACTTCTGCAGCTTCTTCCCCAATTTTTTTAAGAATCTTATTATCCCCACCCTTAAACAACTTACAGGTATAAGACCCTTCTACTGGATGGTCACGGCGATCGCAAATTATCTCAAACAACTGAGACAAGGTATCTGCTGGAGGGGCTACTTTCTTACTCTCCACTTGATGGAAACAGCTACGCTCACCGAGATGGCAGGCAATATCACCAATTTGTTCCGCCGTCACGAGTAAAGCATCACTGTCACAATCGTAGCGGATGGATTTTATCCTTTGTAAATGCCCAGATGTAGCACCCTTGTGCCACAATTCCTGACGAGAGCGACTCCAAAACCAGGTTTCTCCTGTATCGAGGGTTTTTTGCAATGACTCCCGATTCATCCAAGCCATCATTAATACCGTACCATCAAGGTAATCTTGGACAATGGCTGGCACTAGTCCTTGATCGTTGTAGCGAACTTGGTCAACTGGGATAGCTTGGCTAATGGAAGTCGGTTCAGATGCTGACATAGTTTTAGGCAACGGATGGAAACACCCAGCGGGTCAAACAGCTTTAATGAGATACACCCTACAAGATACCACCCCTGATATCCAATTGATCATTGACACTCCCCGCGCCTAAAGGCGCGGGGATTCTTCGCTCACAGACTCGACTTGCTGAACCTGGCCGGAACCAAGAACAGTAGAGGTCAAATCTCCCGAAGCGTTCGGATCTATGATCCAGGTTCCGGTGTGCCCCACCGTACCCAAGGCTCTTTTTAAAATGTTGATAGCGGCGTTGTGATCTCTATCTAGTTCGCATCCACATTCGCAGATATGAGTCCTAGTGGATAGTGACTTCTTCACGAGTTCACCGCATTTGGAGCAGTTCTGGCTTGTATAGGCAGGATTAACTGCAACAGTGACTCTGCCAAACTTTTTGCCAAAGTGCTCCAACCATTTTCTAAATTGATACCAACCAGCATCATTAATAGACTTAGCTAAACAATGGTTTTTGACCAGATTCTTTACTCTCAAATCTTCATAGGCGACCAGGTCGTTAGACCGGATTACGCAACGTGCCAGTCTCTTGGCATGTTCTTTACGTTGCCTACTTATTTTGAGGTGCTGTCTGCCTAATCTATTAACGGCTTTCTTACGGTTAGATGAGCCTTTCTTTCTCCGAGATACTCGGCGTTGATAAAATTTTAGACGCTTCTCCCCTACCCTATAAAAGCGAGGTGATGGTTCAGTGTTTCCCCTAGAATCGGTATAGAACTCTTTTAGTCCTACATCCAATCCTACAGTGGCATCAGCCGGGTCTAATTGTTCTTTTACATCTATGGAAATACAGAACTGAACGTAATAACCATCAGCTCTTTTAACTATACGAACCCGTTTGATTTGCTTTTTGTCAAAACGCCACAAGTCCCATGTCCCCTTAAGCTTCAGCTTTCCTATTCCCTTTTTGTCACTGAAGATAATCGACTTCTTGTCAGGGGACAGTTTCCATCCTGACTGCTTGTATTCGACTGATCTACAGTGTTTCTGGAAGCGGGGAAAGCCTTTCTTTCCTGGTACCTTCTTCTTACAGTTTTCAAAGAAACGACAAATCGATGACCATGCTCTTTCAGCCGCAGCTTGTCGAGCTGTTGAGTTTAATTCATTGGCAAACGGAAACTCTTTAGCCAGTACTTTACTGTACTTGCTAAGGTCATATTTACCCGTTCCTTTATTGTCCATCCATAGGCGAATGCAACTGTTGCGAATAAATTTAACTGTCCGAATAGCTTCATCTATAGCTAAATATTGATGGCTTTTGCCGTAGGCTTTCATCTCAACAATAATCATTGACCTTGACCTTGACCTTGACCTTGACCTTGACCTTGACCTTCGGTCACGCTACGGGAACGGTCACGCTACGGGAACGAATTTCGACCTCACTCGCTCTATTCTTACGCTAACAGGTTGGGCGTAATCTGTCAAGTACAGATAAAATAAAAGTGACACGGCGACTAAACTCGCTAGTCACTTTCATCCCCGATCTAAAGATGCGGGGCTGAAAGTGTTCAGATTTCTAGTAAATCTGCATTCTTTCTTTACAAATTCAAAACGGATCAGTCTCCATAGGATAATAATCTCTTGTCCAGTATTGCCCCTAAGCCGAAGTTCCCTGAAGTGCGACCCAAGGGCGATTTACTCGCCCATTGGAAAGCGCACTTTGGCCGAAGTTACCTATTGCCCTGTTTAAGGGGGGTAATGGGGTGATCGCCTTTTCCCTTATTTTCAACTAACTCGTACACTATTAATATTAGGAGACTATTTTGGTTAGCACTACCTCGTTTAAAACCACTAAATCACAAGAAATTTTCAGCGCCGCCCAGGAGCTAATGCCAGGAGGGGTCAGCTCCCCAGTCAGAGCCTTTAAATCAGTAGGCGGAGAACCGATTGTATTTGACCAAGTTAAAGGAGCATACATCTGGGATGTAGATGGCAACCAGTACATTGACTATGTAGGTACCTGGGGACCAGCCATTTGCGGTCATGCTCATCCGGAAGTTATTGGGGCATTGCACCAGGCTCTAGATAAGGGTACCAGTTTTGGAGCTCCCTCGGCCCTAGAAAACGTGCTAGCACAAATGGTGATTGACGCTGTTCCTAGTATTGAAATGGTGCGGTTTGTTAATTCTGGGACCGAAGCCTGTATGGCCGTGCTGCGCCTGATGCGTGCCTTCACAGGACGGGACAAAATTATCAAATTTTCTGGCTGCTACCATGGTCACGCCGATATGCTGCTGGTACAAGCTGGTTCTGGAGTGGCTACTCTAGGTTTACCCGATTCCCCTGGTGTTCCTAAGTCTGCCACTGCTAATACCTTAACTGCTACCTATAATGACCTGGACGAAGTTAAAGCTTTATTTGAGCAATATCCCAATGAGATTGCTGGGGTCATCCTAGAACCTGTGGTGGGGAATTCTGGTTTCATCACTCCTGTACCTGGTTTTCTTGAAGGCTTGCGGGAAGTGACTCAAAACAG
>NZ_JAAHGN010000530.1:0-5105 GCF_010672485.1 Moorena sp. SIO2C4
TGATCAGCAAGTCGCTTTATTAGTGGAGCTACATCGGACAGAATCACCCAAAATGAATCTATCCATTGAGCTGCATCCTGCTGGTGGTCGAGACCTTCTCCCCAAAGGTTTACAAATTATGGTGCTAGATGAAGAAGGAATTGTGGTGATTCAAGTCCAAGCCAGAGAGACAGAAAATCTTAAGTTGCAAGTTAGCGGCGAAGCAGGAGAACATTTTACCATTAAGTTGGTTTGGAATGATATCAGTATTACCGAAAATTTCTTAATCTGATTGTAAGCATTCAGATTAAGAATGAAGAATGAAGAATGAAAAAAAATCCAATTCTAAATTCTAAATTATACATTCTTCATTCCAATAATTTATCAAATTTTCCTGTGGCACTTTCTGTTAAGCGCACCTAAGAACTTTGCTCACCAGAAGCTAGCTGCTGATTAACCACAACCATAAACTCCTCTACAGAAGCAATGGTAATTGCCTGTCTGAGCAACATTGTCAACATCGAGTCATCGTTAATTTGGTTGATTGTTTCCACCAACTCACTAGGCACATCTTCAAAACGAATCCGAAGTACTTCCAGCAAGGATTCTCGACCTTTTTCCAAAATGCCGATTTCAATCCCCTCTTGACGAGCAAGGCGTTCATAACTAGTAACGTAAGGCATATTACTCTCCTGTTCGTAACTTATAATTTCTTCTGTAAAGCAGGTTTGCAAGTTATCGGGTAAACTAATTAGCCAATCAATTAACCGGAATAACTCTAGGATATCTTGCCTGCCATAGCCCCGTTGATACAAACGTTTCGCAACTTGTAATTTAATCTGATATCGTTGCTGAACATCTTGTTTAGTTTGCTGATTGGCCAGATGAGCTGCCACAATTACAGCAAAGGGATTGTTACTTTCTTCCAACACCTCGGACGAATAATCCAGCAGTTTCACAATCGGGAAGCGCAACAACACCTCACACCCCCAAATCCTGTAACTGTATTCATTTGGTCGCCAGGATTTGCTTTCATCAGCTAGAACAGCTAAACTGACTACTTGACGCCGATATTTGTCAAAAATGCGGTAATTGTACACATAAATCCTCTCAGCAAACACGGATTCGTATTGACTTTGGACTTCCACATGAATTAATACCCAGGTTTCCTGGCCATCGGTGCGCCAAACCTTAACTAATTTGTCTGCTTCCCTAGTGCTAATTTCCCCATCCCGGGCTATTTGTTGGAATTCCTTGTCGAGAAATTCATAGCCTTTATCCCAGTCAATGTTTTCCTCAATTTCGGGGAATAAAAATGCCATAAAGGGTTGGAAATATAAGGAAATTGCCTCTTTCCATGGATTATCGTAGTCTGCACGTTGATTGGTCATCACTCATGGAATTGTTACCCAATTCAGAATTTGTTATAACTAATATACTCCTAAAAATATACCTTATTTATACAGTTTAAATATCATCAGCTGTCAGATATCAGATATTAGCTATCCTCTAAACTAAATGCGTTCGCGTAGCGGCTGTTTCAGAGTATCGCATTCCCCTTTTATTCTTACCTGCCATGGCGACAACAGCAAAAAGAATGAAGAATGAAGAATGAAGAATGAAGAATAAAAAAAAATCCAACTCTCAATTCAAACTTCAAACTTCAAACTTCAAACTTCAAACTTCATCCTATCGCTCCCAAGGTTTTCAAAGTTGCTTTCTGTGCCTCAGTTAACCCTCTAACTCCAGTAATATTCATGGCTTCATAGAGTCTAGGAGTTTTCAGGATTTTCAAACACTCCCCTGTTTCTACATCCTTTAGCCTTACCGTTTGGTCTTGAGACCCACTGGCCATAATTTGACCATCCACACTGAAGGCGACTGAAGAGACCAGATGGCTATGTCCGGTGCAAATGTCAAGGCACTCCCCTGTGGAAACATCCCAAAGTCTGACCGTTTTGTCAGCACTGCCACTGCTTAGGGTTTTCCCATCGGGACTGAAAGCAACTGACAATACCCAATTGGTATGTCCGGTCAAGGTTTTGCAGCACTTACTCTCACGGATATCCCACAGCTTCACCGTGTGGTCTGTACTGCCACTAGCCAAAAGCTGACCATTGGGACTAAAGGCGACCGAGTGGACTCGATTACTATGTCCGCGCAAAATTCCCACACAGCTTCCAGTCTCACAATTCCATAACCTCACCGTGTGGTCAGCACTGCCACTGGCTAAGGTTTTCCCGTCATTACTGAATGCCACTGAACGCAGTCTATCGGTATGTTCTTGAAACGTTCTGATGCAGTGACCTGTGCTGACATCCCACAGCTTGACCGTGTGGTCGGCACTGCCACTGGCTAAGGTTTTCCCGTCACTACTGAATGCTACTGAAAATACCCAATCAGTATGGCCATGTAGTGTTCTAATGCAGCAACCTGTGCTAACATCCCACAGCCTAATCGTATTGTCTGTACTGCCACTGGCTAAGGTTTTCCTATCACTACTGAATGCCACTGAATAGACAAAGTCAGTATGTCCGGGCAAGGTTCTGATGCAGCTACCAGTACCATAATCCCATACTCTTACCGTGTAGTCGTTACTGCCACTAGCCAGGGTGTGACCGTCACTACTAAACGCGATGGGCATTGCCCAATCCGTATTTCCATACCAAGTTTTCAAGCATTGACCGGTTTGACAATCCCACAGCTTCACCTTTTGGTCTAAACTCACACAAACCAGGGTGTTTCCATAAGGACTAAAGGCCACTGAAAATACCTGATTGCTGTGTCCATGCAAGGTTTTCAAACATTCATTGGTGCTAGTATCCCACAGCCTGACTATGTGGTCGCCACCGCCACTAGCCAGGGTTTTGCCATCTGGACTAAAGGCCACGGAGTAGACACCACTACTATGTCCAGTGTAAGTTCTTAAGCAGCGACCTGTGCTTACCTCCCAAAACTTCACCGTGTGGTCGCCACTGCCACTGGCTAGGGTTTTCCCGTCACTGGTGAATGCCACTGACCCAACGCAATCCCTATGTCCAGTGCCAGTGTTCAGGCATTCACCAGTGCCACTATCCCAGAATTTCACCGTGTGGTCGTCACTGCTACTGGCTATAGTCTTACCATCTGGACTAAAGGCAACGGATCTAACCCAACTGCTATGTCCGGTGCAAGTTTTGAGACATTCTGCAGTTTTGATATCCCAGACTTTCAAGGTGTGGTCGCCACTACTAGTAACTAGGGTCTTACCATCTGGACTAAAAGCGACTGAACATACTTCATTAGTATGTCCGGTACAAGTCTTTAAGCACTTACCATCACTGACATCCCAAAACTTAACGGTGTGATCGGCACTGCAACTAGCTAAGATTTTACCATCATGGCTGAAAGCAAGGTCTCGTACCAAATTGGTATGACCCTCACATAGCAAAACTAGTTTACCGCTTGGTACTTCCCACAGGCGAACTTTCCAATCTGTATCACAGGTTGCTAATAGTTTACCATCTGGGCTGAATGCTGCTGATAAAATATTTCCTAAGGTTTCCGTAAATACTGAGCTGGTCAAGTCAGCATCAGCGAAATTGACATTGTGTAATTTAATCCCCTCTAGGTTAGCTTGCCAAACTGTTAGATTAGAAAAGTCATAGCTGTTTAAATCAACCTGTAATTGGCGCATTATATTAATTATATTGCCGCAGATATATGCCGGATCTTGAGTTATTTTTTTTACCGTGGAAGTTGGGGAGCGCAGCATTGATATAATTTCTAGCAAGTGATTGCTGAGATTTTTTGTGCAACCAAAACTAGCGAGTAATCTTTCAATAATCGGTTCGATAATCAGAGAGACTTGACTATCCCGAATATACTCAGCAGCAGTGGCTTTGACTAATGCGTGAGTGCGGAACAGAGCCAAATTTTGACTAGTAATTTCCTCAGGAATCTGCTCAATTAATCGATTAACCATGTATTCCATCACTACAGGTTGTTGGGTAAACCCAGCCGAGGTTTTCTCAATCAATGAGCGCCGTTGTAGAGACCCTAGAGACTGTAAAATGTCAGGAGAGCATCGGTGGCAGACAACGTCCTGTTCCAACTCCTTAAAAAAAACCGGTTCGCGATTAATAGCTAGCCAGTACATCAGCTCTTGTTGTGTAGCACTCAGGCGCTGAAACTGCCGATCTAGCAAATCCCGAATATCATCAAAAATGAATGAGCCTTGCTTTAAAAAATTCAGGAACTGAGCAATATTGCCATAAAAAAAGTCTCTGACCACACAAGCCACCATTTTTAAGGCTAAAGGATTTCCAGCATAGTGCTCAATAACCGTTAGCCACTGGGTCTCATCCCCAGCAAAATTTCCTTTTTCCTTCAGGATTTCCTGCCCATCAGTGTCTGATAACCCTGTGAGTGGGAAGCAGCGAATGGGTAAGCTTTCCCCCTCCAGGATAATCAAGTCCTGGGGTGGCTCCCGAGAGGTCAGTAATAGACAGCTGTGGTGGGCGGTTTCACCAATACTTCTGAGCAGCTCACCGTATTCAGCATATCCTTCTCGATAACTACCGGTGCGATCGCCACTTTGCAGAATCGACTCAACATTATCTAGAACTAGCAAGCAACGCCGCCCTTGTAAATACCGAATCAATCGCAGAATTTTGCCATCCACAGAGGAGGGTAAATTGGTTTCCTGCTGTCCAGACAAAAATTGAATCAGGTCTGCCAGGAGTTCTTCTAGGGGAGGCGCATTGCGTAGAGTCCGCCAAATCACAAACTCAAATTTATCTTCCAGAAGATGGGCTAAAGTCACAGCCACAGAGGTTTTACCAATTCCCCCCATCCCTAGAAGTGTCACCAGGCGGCACTTGTCCTGAAGAATCCATTGCTGTAGGGTGTTGAGTTCCTCAGTACGACCGTAGAAACCTCTTAGCTTTGGTGCTTGTCCCCAATCAACACGTTTAATTTGAGCCACAGTGGGACTCTTGCCGTTATTGATTTGATCTGCCTTAATCTGATCTGGCTCAACAACCTTTTCCCAATCAACCCCTACAGCACTACAAATAGCGATGAAGGTGTCACAGCGAATCGGTTGTCTGGCCCAAAATCGGTTTAAAGTTGCCCTAGAGGTTAAA
>NZ_JAAHGN010000531.1:0-5091 GCF_010672485.1 Moorena sp. SIO2C4
TCATTGATAACCTGTATACCGATGCAAAATCCTTCTTGCCAATCTGAATGCAGGTTAGGTACCACTTTTAAAGGGACACGGTTTCGAGTCTGTGACCTTGTAGAGAGATTAGGGTTAGGGAGATTAGGGCTAGGTTCGGGTGTTGGCATTGGCTCCCTTAAACCTTGGTTGGTATCCGGTGGCGGTGAAGGTAAGGGTGCCATGCCGCTGGGTTTGGCACTGGGGGATGGTAAAGGTAGTGGCTCCTTTAAACCTGGATTAGCAAGGGGTGACGGTAGGGGAAGGGGTGTAACTTGCCTTGGTGTGACAGTTGGTGATGGTGCAGGTAAAGGTGCCGGTAACGGTGCGATTACACCAGGGTTAGTACGCAGGTTAGGTGCCGGTAACGGTGCGATTACACCAGGGTTAGTACGCAGGTTAGGTGCCGGTAACGGTGCGATTACACCAGGGTTGTTACGCAGGTTAGGTGGGGGTAGTGGTGCCACGCTCCTGGGTGTGGGATTGGATAGGGATGGAGGTAGTGGTGCAACCCTCCTGGGTGTGGGATTAGAGAGGGGTGGAGGTAGTGGTGCAACCCTCCTGGATGGTTGCCCACTTGGTGTTGGTGTAGGCATTTGCCCGATTGAGCTGGGTTGGGAATTTGGCAATGGCGTGGGCATTGGTTTGGTTCTGCCTGGTGGGAAACTTGGTCGCCGTATGGAAATTGACGGGATAATCGGAGCAACTCCCACGTTCGGGGCGAAATTGTTGGCAATTAGCAGTCCCTGAAGCAGTTGTTGTTTAGGACCCTCCACACTCTGCCAATCATCTTGCAGGATCCCGCCAGTATCCCCACTATTGGGATTCCAACTCCAGTAGGCAAAACTTAGATTGTTTCGATTAATGTAATCTACCAGCCGCCGCTTCCAGAGTCCCTCTTTTGAGTTAGGGTCTACCTCCTTACCACCGAATTCTCCGATCAAAATCGGCGCAATGCCTTCTCTAGCGATATAGTTCCAAGCAATTTCCCAGCGGTATTCCAAATTGTTAGGGAAACTCGGTTCTGAAAACCAAGGGTGATTGAAAACTCCAGGGCCGTATTCATGGGGGGAATAGACCAGCTTATTGGCATTAGACAAACGTACTGGATATTCCCTAACCCCTTCCAGATTACCCCCATGCCAATGGGTTGCTAGTCGTTGACGTGGAACATTCTTTTCCACACCTTCAACAACTATCAGCCAATTGGGGTTGACCGCAAGAATGGCATTACCAGCCCTCTGTGCTGCCAGTCGCCAGTCAGTGGCTAGATCGTTTGTTCCCCAGCTGGCTCGACCATGGGGTTCATTTTTCAGGTCTGCACCAATGACATTAGGCTGATTGCGGTAACGAGTTGCCAGCATTTTCCAGGTTTCTATCCAATCAGTTTCCGTAAACCCATCCCCATACCATAATGGAGGAATACGTTGGTCATTGAGTCGGTGACAGTCCAACAAAATTAATATGCCTTGCTGCTGGGCTTCCTTGATAATGGCATCCATGACCTCCAAGGGCGATTTACCGTAAAGCTCCCGATTGTTACCGATGTTGAAATCAATCCCACTGACCTCTGAGGCTCTTAGGGATTGGATAGAAAACGGCAGCCGAATCATGTTGTAGCCCAAGCTTTTGATCTGCGCCAACATATCCTTGTAGTCTCGTTTCCACAACCCATGAGGAGCATGCAACTCTGTCTCAATCCCAAACCAGTTCACCCCTCTGAGTAATATCGGGCGACCTAGGGAATCAAGTAGTTGTGATCCTTGGGTAGAAAGAGGTAGCTGCATGGTTCTTGCTGCATTGGCTGCATCAACAGGATGGTGAGAAGGCAAGGTTAATTCCATCAGGGATAAAAAGACTAACGCTAAGCCAAGACCAATGATTCGCCAAGGAAGTGTAAATTTGGTTCGCTGGTACTTAGGAAGCCTACTATGCCCAGGCTTGCGCCGTCGAGGCTGCCCGAAATGGCTGATGATTGTCAGCAGGATAGTTGATAGGATGCGGGCAACTCGGGATATGTGCCGGAAAAATCTAGACATCGGTTTCTACAAGAGAAGAGGTAGAGTTAGTCACAACTAGAGGTGCGACCCGTGGCAAATTTAATTCGCCAAGGTCAAGCGCACCTAAGAACTTGAGATTGAGCTTCCTTCACCCTGGCTAACTCGACAAACTAAATTAAGCAACTATATATAGGGCAATGGGTAGGTGACGATAGACAATCCCTTAATATCAATACCCAAAACTAGCCCTAATGTCAGTGTATCTCGTCAAAACCGAAACCAGAAAATGCCCCTGATTAAAAATCCTGTAATGCTTGATGGGTAAAGCCTAGAGTCGAAATCAGCAGGTGCGACCCAAGGGCGATTTACTCGCCCATTGGAAAGCGCACCTATAGGAATTTCTGGTGGGGGTTACACAACCTTCACAAAGTATTTTGACAGATTCCAAAGACTAAGTCAGGGCAGGTATTAAAAAAACTCAACAACTTTTGGGGGGGCATACAGTCAAATACTTATTGAACATGGGTTTTAGCTCCATAACCCTTTTTAGTTTCCCCCACATCCACGTTGAAAACCGTCCCTTTTTCAGGGAGTATTGTGAGCTACATAGCCCCTGAATTGTAAAGCTTTCAGGTGATCACTAGGAACTGCAAGTTTCAATCTAGACCGGGTTTATATAGCTTTACTAGTTATTCATATAAAATTCATCAAGTTAGTGAACCGTTTCATGAAAGTTTTATGAAACATGGGCTCACTACGGATTAACTTAAAGAAAAGCGAAAGTATTAAGGGGTGTAGCTACAAAAAACTTCTGCCGCTGACCACTGATAAGTAGTGAGCCAAAGACTAAACTCTTGACAATTTGATCAAAACTTGGCAGAGTTTTGCACGGCTCAGGTTAAATGGCTTATGCGGCAACTATCCAAGGAAACTACTGATTATGACATCTCCGATTAAACAATTTGTCCTGAAACCGATCGTATTTTCAGCTGCACTGTTTGCAGTCCTAACCATACCACTGGCTTGGTTTGGCTCTGAACCTTTGAATATCCAAGTGCAAGAGGAGCCAGTGTTTGATGGTAAACTAATGGACGTAGCTCCACCTTACTTGGGCTTAGCAGCGCTACTAAGTGTGACTCTAGGAACTGCTACGGTGGCGATCACTGGATGGCGCTCCGCTGACCGCAACCGGTCTGATATAGAGGCACAGTTATCCGGTCTTGAGGAAAATCTCAAGAAAAAGGAGGAATTGTTAGAGACACTTCAGCTCTCAGACTCTAGGTTAGATGCTTCTGGACTCAGGGAGTTTACCTCAGATAAAGACACTTCAGTATCTTTGAACGACAACTACCAGCCAATTACCAATCTTGAGCAAGTCAGTTCTGAACCCTTGCCCAAAACCTACCATCCGATTCCCGAAACTGGGTCGGTAACTGAACCAGTAATCATTAACACTCAAGCAGTGGACCATGAACCATCCACTAAACCCCCCACTAAACCCGACTTGGACGTGCGAGCAGCTACGGCTAGGTTTCCATCGGTTCAATCATTTCTAGCCTATGCTCCACCCAATGCTGCTCAGGAGCCACAGATTAACCCAACTTCCCTTAATCGTGATGAGTTTGACCAACTCTACACTAAAATTCAGCATCTGATGTCTCAGATGGTCACTGTAAAAAAGGCTATGGAAAGACGGTCACCCAAAACTTCACTCGAGTAGTCGTGATCAGATAGCTACCAAAAAAACTTGGTAATGGCTAATTCCTAGATATTGATAGTTAAGTCATATCAAGGGTTAGTCATTATCTTTTCTTACTAGTCAAACCGGAATCTTACGACGTAATGTTTTAATAAAAGCCCTAATCACCTCAGCTGGAGTGTTTCTAGTCTGTTCATAATGTTGATGTGGATTGCTTCAATAATTCTATTGCTTCAATAATTCAAGGTCTGATTCTTAAAGAATTATCGTCACAAAGTATGCAAGCACTGTCAAGATCAATGCTGAATTGCTTGAATGCACCCTGACTATGCACTGACATCATATGCACTGACATCAATTAAGCTCAGAATGATTGGAAAGCATTGCTACAATGCGGTCGAACCTTTTCCTATTTTGCCAACCTAGCCATAGGGGGAGAACTTGGGATTCTGCTAATTCTAGTACCAAGGATTGAATTTCTTGGTCAGATGCCTGTCCATAAAGCAGTAGTACTAAGAACCCATTGAGTTGCCGTGCCATTGTTTTAGCTTGAGGTAAGGCATCTATAGCTTCAGTCCAATGGACAGGGAACATCAAATGAAGTGGCTTATCGTCTCCCATGTGGATGAGAGTGGGTTTGAGGAGATTGCAAGTTCCATGAGGTCCCTCGTACCAAGGGCGATGATTTTCTAGGTACGCAGCTTCTGACTTTACCCAAGTATTCATTTTGTACCTCTAAGTTTATTATAGCTCTTATTTTCTTTATGGTAATTGATGAAAAATGGATTCGCTAAAATTCGTTGTAGTCTACAACGAACAAATCCTCTTAGGGTTTGCTCTTGAGAATTTATCCCGTGGGATAATAACTTATTACCATTGGTATCCCAAGGTAATAGGTCTGGTGATATAAACGCTAAATTTATGTAGCTGTAGCTGTCGTAGTTGATTCTCTAAAAAGAACATGGATTGGTAGTATTTAGTCAGTTATGCAATGTTATAACGCTTAAATTTTAAAAAAATCCATAGTTTGCAATTAGTTTTTTTAAGTTATACTTTAGTTAACGACTAATTGAATTTATGGCCAATTTATCTTGACTTATATCCCCACACCAGTGAGGCGGGAATAACTTACGAGGAAGCGAGTTTTTTCAGTTATTGCTCTGACCAAGAGTCAAGATTTAGAGTGACAGTAACCTGGGATGAACCCGAAAAATTTCCCTTTACCTTTATCCTTATTGTGATGGCCAGGGTGCATCTCACTGTCTTGATGCAATAGCGAGTGGTTTGAAGTTACCGTAAGACAGTTGAGCCTTATTCACATAACTTAAACCAAATACCCATAACCTGCCGACGCTCATTGGCTCAACGTAATCA
>NZ_JAAHGN010000532.1:0-5076 GCF_010672485.1 Moorena sp. SIO2C4
TCTTCCACCTTGCTGTACATTGCCCGTAGGCTGCTTAGAAGCTATCCAAAAATTTGTCTTGGGGGGTTGTGGAGCCTACTTTAGACCACAAGCCGTCTAAAGGATTACTGAAGTGAGTTACCAGTAATTTCTCCACTCTCACCCAACCATTAAATAATTTTTCGGATAACTTCTGAGTAGTTTCTACAATATGCTAGTCTATTAGGCCTTTTTTGCCCCACTGTGTCAACCGTGGGGCTACACAAACCCAGCCGAACTAGAGTTCATGTAGGGTGGGCAGTGCACCAGACAGATAATCAAGCTTGCAAAGGGCGTTGGTAGGCACTGCCCACCCTAGGATTAATCACTGGATTTACGATCCGTATCAACCTAGGTTGATGTAGGGTGGGCAGTGCACCAGACAGATAATCAAGCTTGCAAACCGCGTTGGTAGGCACTGCCCACGCTACGATTAATAACTGGATTTACGATCCGTATCAACCTAGCTGAACTAGTAATCACCCTCAACCACCAAGGTTCCCCACTTGGAGAACTTGGGCTGAGGGCTCCCACCCTGACCATTTATCCTGTAATCAGTTTGAGAAGGTGACCATGATGGTGAAATTTTGGTCTTTGTCCCTTGCTTTAGAAGCTGCCTCAATCCTGCTAATTGTTCCCAAGGCGTTTAGCCTGCCACTGACGCTTGCCTCTGGCTTCTCCCCTGTACCGAGCACAGAGATTGAGCTACCAGTGTGCTACATGCAAACCGATAATGGCACCCTTGTAGATCTTAGTAGTCTATGTGGCATCTCAGACTCCAAAGTAGTCATTAGCGAAGTGAGTTTCCAAAATGACCGTCTTATCGGTCGTGTAGTCAACAAAACCGACAAAACTGTCTACTCGACCCGAGTAAACTATGAAATTCTCGATGATGACGGCAGTGTAATTGGCACCAGTTCCATGTACACCAATCCCCCTAACCTCAGTGCTGGAGAAAGTGCTACTTTCGAGACGGAAATGTGGGGTGGTCGGGAATTAAAAACCACATCCGTTGACTGGGATCGTAAACCGACTCCATGATTTCGATATCAATTCACGCTTTTGAGGCATAAATTGCTGAGCAACTGAACCTAAGTATTTGGTCTTTAGGTGAATGCTTACCACTGAATCCCACATAATAATGTCATCAATAAATTTAAAATTGACAGTTTTCAATTAATAACTAATAATTCACTATAACGGTTCTCATATTAATCAGGTACACAGGATTTTTTTATTGTTTCCTACTCCCTACTCCCTGTGCCCTGTGCCCTGTGCCCTGTTTCCTGTGCCCTGTGCCCTGTTCCATAAAAACCCAGAACTATGTACTTAAAAAATCGCAAACCGCTATAACAATTAACGTACCTGACTACGAAGTGATTAACAGTCGGAGATATTAGATTCAGATTTGAGTGAACAATCAACCCACCCCTTGAGCTTAAGCAGAAGGGGTGGGTTTTCATTCACTCTAATGACAAGAGTAAGGGAGTAGCCAAAAAATCAAATACCAGTTTTTAGCTTGTAGGGTGGGCAAAAACAGTTTGTTTCTTTTGATTATTCTAAATTATATTACTTTGCCCACCCTACTTTAATTGGTATTTTTTTTACACGCAAGTCCCTAAAGCTAGCTGCTGACTATCCTAAACGTAGAAGGAGAAGTTGAGATCCTCAACCGTATCGATAACGACAATATTACTAAGTGAGTTATTCTCGATTATCCACATGCCATTCTGTCCAGTAACGGAATTACGGAAGAAGAAATCATTAATACCATCTCGGTTAGCGTCATAGGCCCCACGGAATTCCCAAGGACCGTCTGCTGGTCGGGAATCGATCAGCACTGCCTCCTGGAAAACAGTACCATCGAGCTTCCAGTAGGCAAACTCTTGGGTATTCATATTTTCCCAGATAGCATCTGCGTCACCATCGTCATCCATGTCTCCAGCCGCAACTAACTGCCAGGGATCATTAGGTGATATGGTCAACCTGTCACCATTGGTATTCGTAATAAACGTAGCATTCTGAAACCCGTTTTCATCTATTTCCCAAACAGCAATTTCTCCGCTGGATGTGTTGTACCAGAAAATTTCTTCTGCACTATCACCGTTAACATCTCCCGTGCCACGGATTTCCCAGTTGAGGTCTGATCCCGGTTGACCTGCTGGTGCCTGAGTAATTATTGCTTCCTGGAACTCGGAGCGTTCCATCTTCCAAACCGCAACACCGCCGGTTAGGGTATCACGCCACAGAGGATTCCTGATACCATCGCCTAAATCCACAACACCACGAGCTTCAAATCCAGTGTTGTCTGGTACCGACACCTCCTGACCACTTTGATCGGTAATAAACGCTGTCGTCTCGACGCTAGTCCCCTGGCCATTTAGAGTCCACAAACCAACTTTTGCACTGACAGGATTATGCCAGAACAGATCCACACTGGGGATTCGGGTAATTTCAATGGCATCAAGTCGCCCTCGCTCGAAATTCAAATCAGAATTATTGCTATCTGCCAGTACCGAGATTTCTATTTCATCCCCTGGAGCAAGGTCTATGTTTTGAAAAAGGGGTTTATTTGGATTAGCCTCAGCACTTAGGGTGCCACTTGAATTGCCACCCCTCAGAGGGACATAATTCCTTGGCTCAGCTGTTGGCCGAGGTCTATTAGCAGGTAAGTTTAGATTATAAACATAGGTACCAACTACCTCTCCATTGACACTAAATGTCAGGGGAGATTCCCCATCCTCTTCGTCAAAGTAGGCAATACGAATATCGTACTTACCAGCTGGTCCATCCTGTGCTGTCCATTGAAAGGTAAGCACACCGGGAACTGGAACCGGGTTATCAAAGTCTGTGATCTCGACGGCTCGACCCCCTGAAGCAACGAGATTAATATTGTTGAAACCGGTTATGCCGTAGTTTACTCGCGTTACGCGAGTACCTTCTGCTTCAATCAGAACCATAAGATAGTTTTTTCCCAAAAGTTATCTGTGTTTACATTGGTTGGCTTTTCTTTTCCGTCCTGATGCACCAAAAAATTTCTAATTACTCCATCCCAATTCAGTCCCAACTCACTAATTGACGGGATGTGTAACTTACAAAAGCGATGCAGCTTCGGAACAGGGGAGGCAGTGCGGTCTTGGGGGTTCCCACGGGGCAAACAGCGGTGCGGACGCAGGTTCCGCACACAGCCCCTCCCCACTCGCGGTCTGCCGTGGTTTCCCCCACTCGCGCTTTGCATCAATACACTGGCATTACTCAAGGTCCCTTGCCTGAAATGGGATAAGAGTCTGTGAACTTTGTCTGTGAACTTTTGGGGAAAATTTAATTATGCTTATCGATGTATCTAGGGTACAATACCTTTCTAGATACCTATTTCTAGATATATCGATAAGGGTAAAACACCCCCTTTAATAGTTCAAAGATGCCCTGCTGAAATTTATCCAGTGAAACTGGATAAATTTTTTGAAGCCTTTTATATTATTTTACTGGCTAACGATACCCTGATAAAATTCCACCCCTAACAGATGATCTACTCAAAAAAATATTTTTGTTCCAGGCTTCAGATTTTTTTGGCGTTTTGACTGAAAAAAAACCTACCACTAGTATAAATGCCATAAAAATCCGTAAATGTCACTATCAAATTAGGTATATTCATTAAATTTTCATAAAAATTTATAAAATTTTTACTGAGTTGGCACTGAGCAAAAACTAATTATTATATAACATCAAGTCAGCTAATAATTATGAATGATAAATTTTCCCCTGCCTCAGGGCAGTTAGTGGGTAAGCTATCAGCTATCAGCTAATGCCCTACAGAGGGTGCTACTTGAGGTGCTTTTGAATAAAAGAGGTAAGCATTCGTTTAATCTTTTTTGGATCACAGCGTCGAAGCCTGTGCCACAAAGGACTTCAAGTAGCGTGGCCATAGGCCAAGGACTTTTCTGTTGACTTTCAATTCTCATTAATCTATCAATATTAAATTATCCCGTTTGCCCATTGCACATTGCGCATCGGCGCACGCTACGAAAACGGCGCACGCTACGGGAACGGCGCACGCTACGCTGGGTTTATTTTAAGCATGATAGCTGACAGCATTAGCCTGAATGCTGACAGTTTTATATCCTGGTGGTCGTACCTATTAATTAGTGAAAATCATAGTGGCGCTAAAGATAAGCCAAATAAATAATATACCAGTTTAATTCATCCCCGTCAAAATTTTTGGGTCAGCAATAAATTTTTGGGTCAGCCAAATGCCAATAAGATCTGGTTTGTGACGATTAGATGCGTTTGCCCTAAAACTCGGAGATATTAGATTCAGATTTAAGTGAACAATCAACCCACCCCTTGAGCGTAAGCAGAAGGGGTGGGTTTTTCTCAACTTTAATTACAACAGAAAAGCTAGCTGCTGACTATCCTAGACGTAGAAGGAGAAGTTGAGATCCTCAACCCTATCGATCTCGACAATCTGACCCAGTGAGTTATTGTGGATCATCCACATGCCATTCTGTCCAGTAACGGAATTACGGAAGAAGAAATCATCAGTACCATCGTTGTTAGCGTCATAGGAACCACGGAATTCCCAAGCACCGTTTGCTGGTCGGGAATCGATCAGCACTGCGTTTTGGAAAACAGTACCATCAAGCTTCCAGTAGGCAAACTCTTGGGTATTCATATTTTCCCAGATAGCATCTGCGTTACCATCGCCATCCATGTCTCCAGCCGCAACTAACTGCCAGGGATCATTAGGTGATATGGTCAACCTGTCACCATTGGTATCCGTAATAAACGTAGCATTCTGAAACCCGGTTTGATCTATCTCCCAAACAGCAATTTCTCCAGTAGATGTGTTGTACCAGAAGATTTCTTCTGCACCACCACCGTTAACATCTCCGGTGCCACGGATTTCCCAGTTGAGGTCTGATCCTGGTTGACCTGCTGGTGCCTGAGTAGTTATTGCCTCCTGGAACTCGGAGCCTTCCATCTTCCAAATCGCAACACCCCCGGTTTCGGTATTACGCCACAGAGGACTCCTGTTACCATCGCCTAAATCCACAACAA
>NZ_JAAHGN010000533.1:0-5073 GCF_010672485.1 Moorena sp. SIO2C4
TTCCCCGGGTCTAATGACCGGGGAGTGTCAAGAAATCCTCTTTCATACTGATAACTGTCCAACCACGAGCGTCGGCCTCCCGGAGAGCATTCTCGGCACCTGTATCGTATACATATTCCCGGGGATCATCGTGGTGAACCAGCATCATCAAAGCTGGACCGTCTTGGTCGTCAGTGTACTGAAGCATTTCTAAATCACCATCGGAATTACCAATGGTAATAATTGGTTTTTTACCAATGTAGCGGTCAATGTCCACTACTTTACCTTCGTTATTATTAATGGGTTTGACCAGTATTGGTGTCTTAATCAAAACATGAGAGCCATCGTCTTTGGTAATAAACTTGGTTTGGACGGTGGTACCAATAATATTTTCAGGGGGAACACCGTAGGCATCTTCAGCATAGGAGCGAATGAAATCAAGTCCCGCCCCAGAACAAATATAGACCTTGAAATCATTACTCCTGAGATAATTGACCAGTTCAACCATGGGCTGGTAAGTAACCTTTATGTATGGAATACCAAAGTCTGGATGCTTTGAATTATCCAGAAAGAACCTCGCCTTCTGTTTATAGTCTTCCGGTGTTAATCCCTGCAGTTTCAGGTCTTCAAAAATGGCATTCCTTTTATTTGAAAAGGCATTCCCTAGCATATCTTTGATAAATAACCCGTAAATATTTTTGGGTTTTTCATTCCACAGGGTTCCATCATTATCAAAGACCGCGATGCGATCGCCTTGACGAACGTAGTTATCACTGTTGGGGTTGGTAACCTCTTGCACAAAGTCAAAAATCCCTTGCTTAGCCGCACCCTGATTCCAAGACAGTAAGGGGTCATAGTCTGCAGCAGCAGGGGGACATCCCAGAAAGCCTCCTAGGCAAAACACTGATAAGAGAATCGATAGGAAAACTAAGAACGTTCTTTTTTTCATGAGCTAAGATTTATCGGCTGTAATTGCTGATCTGCTTCAAGGCAAACAACGCTATTTTTACCGACCAAACCAATCTTGTCAATATAGCGCTACGCGCAAGGCAAAAGGCAAAAGGCAAGAGGCAAAAGTTGACGTGCATTAGCGCACCGAGGGAGTAGGTTTTTAAATTTATAGTCAAAGGGAGAGTGTGGGATTCCCGATTCCCTGTTCCCTAAAAACCAAGAACGAAAGTACCTAACAGCAATTGCAAACCGCTGAACCCTGAAAGCTGACCGCTGATTGCTGTTAGCGCAGCGTGTGCAGCGCATATACTTACAAAAAAAATAGCCGTAGAAATACTATCTACGGCTATGTCAATCACATATGTCAGAAGTTTCCAAAAACCTTGGTGAAGGGGGGAAACCCCCCCAGAAAATTAAGGTGTTATGGCAACAACCAATACTTGGTCATAGTCGTCATTACTTCACCTGGAATATCAGTCGGTTCCAGAGGAGTCCATTCGGCAATCTCGGCATAGCCTAGGGCATACAGCATCTGCATACTATGTATTACTGATTGACGAGGACCTTTCAGAGTGTGCTGAGTAGGTTGTTTCTTGAAATTGCGAGTAAAGGTTTCTGACATTGTGATAAAGTTCAACTTGGTTTACAATGATTATTGTAATGATTATAATTTTAATTGTCAAGGGTTTTAAAAAGTTTTTTTTGGGAGTTTTAGGGTTTGTTAAAAAAAGCTATTGCATAGGATTTATAAAGCATACGGCGTGGCTGATTATGGGTATGGTTTCGCCCCCCTAGCCCCCAATTCTGGGGGTAACAAAACTCTTAAAATACCCCGAGCAATCCCTCGCTCGGGGTATTTAGGAGGCTTTAATAAAACCAGATAATCGCGCATTCATTCCTTAATTCAGCAACGCCAGAGAGGCAGCTATAGCCCTAGGGGTAACTGATCGGACATTGAGAAATTGGGAGGCTGTTGGCAAAATCCAGTCCACTAAGACTAGTAATGGTAAGTGCCTGAAAGATAGATATATAAATGCTTTCAGTAGTGTTTGCACTTCGTGACACCGTCTCTAGCATTAAGCCGAATAGCTAATTTAAGATTTACTTGATAAATCAGCTTTCAGGCAGACGACTCATGAATACAGTGCTTCAACTCGTTTTTCCATATAGATTACAGGCTACTCAGCACGTCATTGAGTTCTCTTTAGATTTTCTTGACAAATTAGCTCTAAATATGCCATAATGCACTGCTATGGTTAGTCTAAACTCCAGTTATTTAGTTTATTTCCAGAAATGTTCTAAAATTACAAGGCTGTTTTTTCTAAAAATATCAATAATATGACGAATGGATAAGGTTATTAGTGCTGTCGCTGATTGTATTCTCCAGGCAGATTCTATTCTTTTCATAGCTGGAGCGGGTTTATCTGCAGACTCTGGGCTACCTACATATCGTGGTGTTGGTGCACTTTTTGAAGGTGTTCTCACTCAAGAAGGTATACCAATCGAAGAAGCAATGAGTAACAATATGTTACAAACTCGTCCTGAAGTAGCTTGGAAATATCTGTGGCAAATTGGAGAAGCTTGTTATAAAGCAAAATTCAATCGTGCTCATCAGGTAATTGCACAAATTGAGGCTTGGAAACCCAATACATGGGTATGGACTCTGAATGTAGACGGATTCGAGCGCGCTGCTGGTAGTAAAAACTTGATTGAAATACATGGACGACTCTCGGAACTATATTGTGTAGATTGTTCTTACAAGACAACTGCAGAAGAACTCCTCGCTGGATATAGTAGACCCATGGAGTTACCACCCATATGTCCAGCTTGTGGAGGATTAATTCGTCCTGATATGGAGTTATTTGGTGAAGATCATATGAGTTCGTCAGAAGAAACTTTCAAGATAGTAGATAATATTTCCTTTGATCTGATTTTTTTGATCGGTATCTCCAGAGACTACCCATACATTACTAAACCTTTGTATAGAGCTAACAGGTTAAACTTACCCATAGTAGAAATTAATCCTGCTGAGACTGTACTTTCAGAAATAGCTGATTACCAGATCAGATCTACTGCTGCTGATACATTAGATAAATTGTGGAGTATATGCCAAGAGCGACGGGGAAGCTAACTCTTGGCAGGGGTGGGAGGAAATATTGCTTTGCTTGTCAAATGCTTCTATACCGTTTGAGCGACTTTTGCCTACTCTTTTTGCAGAATGGCACACGATCCGGACATTCTCGCTCCTCTCAAATTTAGTCATGGCAAGAACATAGGGGCGAATGGCCATTCACCCCTACTGACTTCAGATCTACTCAGGTTTAGTTGCTGCTATAAAAACCATGCGATCGTTAAATTTCAACACTGACTTATCCTGATATTTTTCTTCGATTTCCTTTAAACCTGCTGCCAATTCAGTATCATTAAATTCAGAAAGCATAGACATATAACGATTTTCTACCATTTCAAAATACTGATTTTTTGGCAATTCTAAAGGGTACTCAATCATATCCATATCAACAACAAAACCTACTTGCTCAAGTAAATTAATCATTTCTTGATAGCGAGGTTGGTTTTTTTCAAACAACTCTAGTGCTTTCGTAAATAAAGGATGATCGATATTAGGTGGCCACAACAATAATAGAAAAATTCCCCCAGGAGTTAATCTTTGATATAAATTCTGGAATAGTATAAATTTTTCCTCTATATGATGGATAGCTTCTTTTAAGAAAATTTTGTTATAAATCCCTGGGTTTTTAGAGAATTTTACTCCATCCATTTCTATGGAATTTAATCGACTATTTGCCGGAATTTTTTCTAGCATTTCAGCAGAAGTATCAACGCAAATAATCGGTTGCTGTAATTGAACTTGATGGAGAATTTCTTGGCTATAAATTCCTGTTCCACAACCAATATCTACCAAACTATCTGTGGGAGTTAGGTGTAGATGTTTGATGATTTTTTTAGTTGTGAATTTAATATATTCAGGAGAGTAAAACCAGAGATTATCGAAAATCTTGGCGATATTTTTGTAATGATTTTCGGAATGGTTATACATCATAATTAATATTTGTGCTCAAATTATTGACAAACTTTTGATATTATAAACAATTTAATCCCTGTTGTAAAATTGCTAATATTTGGGTTAAAATACCTGCAAGTAAAGCCTCTCGATCTAACCATAAACCAGATAAATATTCACTATAAATAATACTTTTATACTATTCCTTAAACTTCTTCAAAACGGTACTCGCCGCTCTCCAACTTTTGAATTGCAGCGGACTTAATTTCAGGCGGGCATAAACGAAACACTTTCTTACCGGGATTCTCAAAGTTCCCTTGCGCTAAACTTTGCACCCCACCAGCTTTAAGAAAACAGAGCGCTTCCAGCAACAGTTCTCCGCACAGTCGGTTGATAGCAGCCAGTAGTTGTGGGTAAGTGGCTCTTGGCTGTAGATATAGCCTCTGTCTTGCAATTATCGGCCCGCTATCGACCCCTTCGTCGATGAAATGCACGGTAACGCCTTGGGGGAGATCGTGAACGATCGACCAAAGATAGGGATTATTCCCCCTAACAGTCGGCAAATATCCAGGATGCACATTAACAATACCCAGCTCGGGAATGCGTAGGATATTCTTGTTGCGGATAATCCGGGTATCCCCCAGCACAATCAGATCTGGGCACAACGCTGTCAGTAGTTCTTCAGATTGTGCGTCGTTATGATTGGCAGTCTCGACACAGCGAACATTGCGTCCAGCGAGAATCTCTGGCAGGGATCGAGGCAATGGGGTTTCCGCTGCAATCTTTTGCAATTGCTTCTCAAGTTCTTGCCTACCTGCCGTAGCCAAATCGGAACACTCCTCAATCACGAGCGCAGGTTCCAATCCAGCCTGGATCAGGCGATCCAGCATGTAATTTCCTCTGGGGTGTCCCTTAAGATTTAGGTAAGCAAAGGTCATGGGATCTTTTTTGCGGTTTACTATGAATTGTCGCGCATCCGGATCGGCCTGGTAGGAGCCGTTCGGGAGATGCACTTCTGGACTACTAAGGGGAGGATTAAACACGCATATGATCCGCATATCCTTGCTGGCCCTGAGGTAATGCTCCTCATGTAGATTCAGAGCATACAGAGTACCGGGGGT
>NZ_JAAHGN010000534.1:0-5049 GCF_010672485.1 Moorena sp. SIO2C4
AAAAATAAAATACCAGATTTTAGCTTGTAGGGTGGGCAAAAACATTTTGGTTCAAATGAGTCTTATAGATAAGATAACTTTGCCCACCCTACTTTAATTGGTATTTTTTTTACATGCAAGTCCCTAATCCCTACTCCCGTGCCACCCATTACTTTGTAGATCATAATTACTAAAAACGCTATAATTGCTGATATTTTTTGTCTTCCTTGATAGCTCTCCAAGCTTTTTCTAATTCTATTCCTAAATAGACCGCATGACTAGGTTGTATTGACGGATTATCACTACAAATTTTTCTAGCTAAACTCATGGCATTTTTACCAGAATACGTAGCAATTACTTCACCGCTACCAGGGGTGGTCTGCTTCACTATAATATCAGTATTTTCGGTTTCAATCAAGAAATTACCAATGGGATCAGCATACTGTTTCTGTTCTGAATTGATAATTTGTTGATAGTGATTTTGAATAATTCGATCAGCATAGTCATAACAATCATCATAAATATGAGCACTTTGACTAACGGTAATCAGCGGTCCTATTTTTAATTGAATACCCCCGCGCTTAGCAATTTGGTCTTTAACATACTGCTGTAGGGCTCTGAGTCCAAAGGCATTAGCTGCCCAGGCGCTAAACATATCATTACTTCTCAATGTTGCGGTTAGGGACAATTCATTATCCACAACTCTCAGCCAGATGTGATTCAGACAAGGACTACCCCCTTTCTCATGGTCTTTCACATCCCACAGGGACATCACTGCACTGGCGGCATCAATTTCACCAATGAGTTTGGTGATGACTTGCTCGATTTGGTCACGTCCGAACCAAGAACGTAGACGTTGACCATAAGTATATTTCACCCCTTCTACTACGGGTGCGTCGTCCAGGATTTGATGAATGTATTCTTGGATAAAGTCGCGATCGCATGGTAAATAATTGGGCTGAGGAAAGTAAAATTCAGGAGGTTCTGCCGTTACTACTGCCATTAAATCAATTAGCTCTTGCCAATATCCGTCATAACCGGTGGGCCGAATTGTGCCGGTAGTTTTAATGCGATGAATTATTTTAACCCAAGTTTCAGCTATCGTTCGCCCTTGAATGCGATGTCCGTAGCGCGGTCCTGGTTTTAGGGGGGCACAGCCAGATGCCCCGACATCATTGGCCATGGGAAATTCTAATGGTGTTCCCCAGGGCTCTTGAGTTTTGGAGCCATAAGACTTAACCAGACTAACGGCTTGGGTAATCGAATCAGCCTCTGCCACAGAAATTTCCTTTCTGAGTTGTTCTAGGATGACTAAGGGAATCTCGATGTCAATATACCCTTTGATAGAAGAGCGAATCACCCAGCAGTGACGACCAGTATCACTACTCCCTTCTTCAACCCCATGGTGGAAAAAGTCCAGCAAGCAAGTTCCACTCCCAGCATTGCGGTCTTCCTTAGTAGCGTTGAGAATGACCAAGTAGCGGACATGGGGATTAGCGAGGAGATTACGAATGAGTAGGCTAATTCCCCGGGTGGGACTGTATAACTGTCCGACCACAGCAAATTCCGAGGGGTTTAACTTTTTTGCGATCGCGTCTTTGATCGTCCATCCGGTAATCACCGCCGTTTGACCTGTACCGTAAATCAGTTGGTTAGGCTTGTACAGGGGTTTATACTGGAATTCATTTGGTTTGCTGATTGCTGTCATTTTAATGCAGAAGTTGAAGCTTGAATGTTGACTTTTAAATTTTAAATGTTAACTGTTAAATACTTAAGGTTTAAGCTTAAAGTAATGGTAATCAACATTCATTTTGACCAACTACGGCGTAGGTTAAAGAAGCCTTCCAGAAAGTTTTTTAAAGTCTGATTACGACTCATTCGTTGGCGCTGCCACTCGATTGCCGTTTTCTTAAAAATCTCTGACAAGGTCGGATAGGGATAATAGACATTTGCCAACAGACCCAAGTTAATTTTCTGCTCAATCGCTAGGGTAATTTCCCCAATTAATTCTGTTGCTTGTGATCCAACTATGGTTGCTCCTAAAATTGTCCCATTGCGCCCCACTACCAGTTTCATATACCCAGTGGTTTGCCCCAGGAGCTGAGCCTGATCTAACTCTTTAAAATATTCTCGCATCACCCATAGATTCTTACCATAGCGCTTTCTAGCTTCTACTTCTGTAAGACCTACCCGTGCTAATTGGGGTTCAGTTAAGATTGTCCAGGGAATCCCGTGATAGTCCACCTTAAAGCAGGGGAAAAACAATGCATTCTTCAAGGCAATGCTGGCTTGATACTGGGCAATATGGCCACAGGGATAACCACCAGCCATCTTGCCACAGCTATAGATGTGGGGATTGGTCGTTTGTAGTTTCTTATTGATCTGAATACCCTGCTGAGTGTAGCTGATCCCAACCCCTTCTAGATTTAAGGATTCCACATTGGGTTGCTCACCCGTAGCTAGTAAAATGGCATCAGCTTCAATTGCCTTATTACCAGCCTGAACCCAGGTTTTCCCCTCAATCTCTCTGACCTGATCAACTGGACTATCTGTCAGAACCCGAATTCCCTCAGCTTCCAACTGAGCTTGTATCAGCCTAGATGCTTCTGGGTCTTCCTGGAACAAAATACGGGTAGTACTGACCACCAACGTTACCTCACAACCGAGTCTAGCTAAGGTCTGAGCTAGTTCTGGAGCAATAGGCTCATCACCAATTACTACCCAGCTTTTGGGTAGTGAAGGTTGGGAGGTTGAACCTGCAACCTTCAACTTTCCAACCTTCAACACTTTGTGCCAGATATCGTTTGGTGTGAAATAGTCTATGGTCTGTAACCCTTTGATATCGCTAATATCTGGGCGAGAGCCAGTAGCGATCAGATACGCACGAGACCGCAAACGTCGGTTGTTGACTACAAAACCGAGGTGAGGCAGTCGGCAAAATTCCCCCTCACCCGTGATAATATCAATTCCTAAAGCAGCTAAAATAGCCGGAGAATTCTGTTCTGAGCAGTTGGCAACCACTAGATTAGCCCATTCCATCACCTCAGTTAGTGGTAGGGATGGAAACCCGGTCTGTGAAATGTCTGGTTCGGTTAAATCAGCTATTTGAGGATAAATACCCAATTGACCAGCGTCACGCATCTGCTCAAGCTTACGCCCCATCTCACTTAATGCTCTGGTGTAAATAGTCCCCTGTCCTAGCCAGCTAGTTTGTCCTTGCTGAGGCTCTACCAGAGCCACACGAGCCTTTAAACCAGCAGCCGCAACAGCAGCATAGAAACCAGCAGGAGTGCCACCAATGATAATTAGGTCATAGTCAACGGTCATTCGTCCAAAAGTTGAAGGTTAGCAGGTTACAAGTTACAGGTGACGCGGTGACGCGGTTGAAAGTTACAGGTTACAGGTTTAAAGTTACAGGTTAGCAGGTTACAGGTTAGCAGGTTACAGGTTAGCAGGTTACAGGTTAGCAGGTTAGCAGGTTACAGGTTAGCAGGTTACAGGTTACAGGTTAGCAGGTTACAGGTTGCAGGTTTCAGGCTCTAACCTTGGGTTTTTGGCCACGCTACGCGAACAACCATCTAACTAACCTATCCGACAACAGACGCCTACGGCCAGCAACCTTTAACCTTTAACCTTTAACCTTTAACCTTTAACCTTTAACCTTTAACCTTTAACCTTTAACCTTCAACCTTCAACCTTCAACCTTCAACCTTCAACCTTCAACCTTCAACCTTCTAACCTTCAACCTTCTAACCTTCAACCTTCTAACCTTCAACCTTCTAACCTTCAACCTTCTAACCTTCAACCTTCTAACCTTCAACTTATCAAAATATTCTTTAAAGCTGTTAGTAAGCGTTGGTTATCTGCCTGTGTACGTACAGCGACCCGGAAAAAGCGATCGCCTAATTCCGGGAAGCTTAGGCAATCTCGGATCAGAATCCGATGGTGTTGGAGTAGTTGTGCTTGGATCTGTGAAGTGGATTTTTCTGAGTGTACTAGCAAGAAGTTAGCTGCACTGGGGTAAGGTTGGAGACCAGGTAACTTAGCCAGTCCCTGAAACAGTTGCGTACGCGCTGGTGCTAACCAATCCCAGGTTTGCTGTTGAAATGCTCTATCCTGAACCACTGCCGCTGCGGCTGCCGCTGCTAAGGTATTGATTGGCCAAGGGTCCCGCCACTTCTGCCAACGTTGGAGTCGCTCAGGGTGGGCAATGCCATAACCTAGTCTGAGTCCAGGAAGGCTGTAAAACTTGGTAAGCGATCGCAAAATTACCAAGTTCGGATAATCCCCAATTAAAGGAATCAGGCTTTGCTCCTGCTCAGGAGGCAGGAAATCCATGAAAGCCTCATCCACAACCACCAAAGCAAATTGCTTCAGATAAGGCTCAATTGCTTCTGAGGTAAACAATTGACCTGTGGGATTGTGGGGGGTATTCAGCAGCAAACCCTTTCGAGTCCCCTATTGTGGGAGTAAGGAAGTAAGGGAGTCAGGGAGTAAGGGCATCAAAGAATCAATCTCGCGGCCCATCTCCCCATCTCCCCATCTGAGACTAGGTCTCGAGAGTTCCCTCATCAGGGGGCACTTCCTAATTCTTGCTCCAAATGCCTTCAGTCCCCGTTGGTAGTCCCTAAATGCTGGGGTAATCATCAAGGTCTGATCTAGTTCTGATAGCTCGCGACAAGCCCAAGTTAATAATTCGGCTGAGCCATTACCTGGAAGAATCCAGTCTGGGGTCAGGGTTGGATGCAGTTGCGTCAAACACTGCCGCAGCTCGGCATAATTGGGGTCAGGATAAGCTACCAGGTTATTTAGCCCAGACTCAATCGCTGTGATCGCACTTTTAGGGGGACCAAGAGGATTGATGCTGGCAGAAAAATCAAGAATTAAGGAAGGAGGACAGTTAGCCAGTGCTGCTGCCCAGGCTAAATTTCCCCCGTGAGTTGGTCGTTTCAAGGACAAGTTTCTGAGTGAATCAGCGATTACTCCTTCGGTGGTGCAACTCTCTCTTTAAAAACCTTACCAGCAGAAAAGGCTGGAACCTTAGTTGCCGGAATTTCCATCTTTTCACCG
>NZ_JAAHGN010000535.1:0-5048 GCF_010672485.1 Moorena sp. SIO2C4
CCGACGTTACCTCTACCTTTGTTAAGGCCTCTAGCCCCAGTGTTACACTGCGTTTTTGAACCTTGCCTTGAGTATCCCGTACCCACACGAAGGCATTAGCTCCAGAATTTTGAATCACGTCCGTGTCTTGACACTCTTCCGTGATCCGAAGTTCCCTGATAAGAAGTCTTGATGCAAAGTGCGACTGGGGGAAACCCCGGTATTAAGGCGCTGCATTGCTTTTTATATCAATCCTAGGTTTACATATAAACTAAAAATGCTAGAGCAGTATTGAAATAGTTTTTTTACTGTTGATTAAAAAAAACCTGGACTAAATCTTACTGAAACAGTATAGCCTGATTACCGCTGGGTTTGTTGATAAAGTCTCTGTTTCTAGACTCTACAAGAGCGCAAAGCATAAAAAAGGATTATAATTCAACTACTAATCACCAAGATTTTCTGATGGCTGACATCACACTAGGAGATTTAATTACATTGATTTTCCGAGAGATCACTGACACATTGGAAGAAACAAGTGATCGGGGTAGTGATCGCGGTGGTGAACCATTGAAGTTACAGGTCACTGATGTGGATGTTGAGATTCCTGCCAATCTACGGCTGCAAACTGACCCCCAGTCTTTACCAGAAAAGTCAAATAGAGTGATAGTTACAATGCCATCAGCTCGTGAAATAGAACCAGTTGGTAGTAATGGTCGTATCGGAATCACTATCACTACTGAAGACAAAAGCTAAAGGATAAACTATTGCATGTATAGCAGTTATCAATTGGGTGAGGTACCCCACCCTTGGAGTGACGCGGGAGTAGGGAAGTCAGAAGAGGGAACTTGGGATCGATGAGTAATGATGAGTCAGTAACAGAGGATAACCAAGAATGGCAGCTGGCAGAATTGGTGGATGCGATCGCATCGGAAATTGACTATGCGGAAGATACTCTCTCCCTCAAATCCTATGCTCGTGGTAAGTCTTTGGCTATCAAACAGCTAAACCTGGATTTGGAAGTAACAGTGCGCCGTGGTCAAGATCGAGAAATTTGGTTTCGGACGGTTGTTGATCCCAAGGAAAATGGTGGTACTGTTCTCAAATTGGATTTTACCCAAGTACTACAGAGTCAGTTGCATGGGGTACATAAGCCCCTAGATCGACCAGTAGATAACCGTCCTCTGGCTACGTTACCAGATATTACTGATGCTGAGATCAAACAACTAAATGCGATCGCAATTTACTCCGTTGATGACCTAGATCGCTACACCCAAACCCCAGCAATGATCGCCGAAGTTAGCCGCAAAACTGATCTTCGAGAAGCACGGATTCGGATGTGGCGACAACTGCCATTTTTGACTGAAGTGAAACCAGCCAAATCACCGCCAGGGAGTAGTGTGGTGATTGAAGGGGGTAATTTCGGTTCTGTGCCTTCACCCGATGCTCTAGTTTTGTTTCAGGGTCAGCCAGCCCAAATCATCAGTTGGAGTGAGTCCCGCCTGAGTGTGATTATGCCCCAAGTCACGGGTGTTGGTGTGCTATTTGCTGTGATTAATGGTCAAACGACCAATACTCTTCCTTGGGAAGCCACTACCATTGATTTATTGGTGCGTGACATTATCCTAAATCCGCCATTACCAGTAGCAGGGGATTTAATTACATTAGAAGCAGATCTAATTAATCAAGGAAGTAGCCCTTCCGGTTCTTTCCAAGTTGAGTGGACTATTAATAATCTATCTGACCTTAGTCCCCATGGCACCTTACAACCAAATCAGCGATCGCAAGACAGCAGCATTCGTCATCAACTTAGGTTTAAGGCTGGCTTCCATATGATCCGCTTCACGGCTGATCCACAACAACAACTCGCCGATATCAACCCAAGCAACAGCACCTTTACCAAAAAGATTTGGGTCAAATCGCGCCAAGAGCTTACCATTGCTGATTTTCGTCCGATTAAGACCCTTGACCCTTTGCTCAACCCAAACCTAGGACCAGCAGATGTATTGAGTCTGGTGTTCCGGGGTTTATGTCGTTTTAATTCCTTACGTGGGTTGCTGGTTCCCGATCTTGCTGTCAAGTGGAAGCTAGAAACTGTAGACAAAATCACTAAAATTCTTTATTTCCAGCTTCATGACAACCTACGTTTCCACGATGGCACCCCTCTAACGGTTGCTGATGTTGAGTTCACTTATCAGGTACTACGGAAAATTGACTCACCCTGGCGCAAACTGGTTTTGACAAGCATCAGGGATATCAAAAGTGGTAGATCAAAAAACCATTGCGTTTACATTACAGTCTGCCTCTCAAAGGTTACCCTCTCAATCCCATCCCCTCAGGGAAATTGATTCCATTGAGCCTAGGGATTCCCATCCCTTAGCAATCGACCCAGGCCCGGTAGCTAAACCTCCTATTCATCCCCAACTTTTAACTTTGGGAATTGTACCGCGCCATTGTTATGGTACAAAACACTTTGGGATAAAGCCGATTGGGACTGGACCATTCCAAGTTGAGACCTTCGGTTCTAGTGGCATCCAGTTGAGTGCTTTTCCAGACTATTGGCAAGGCACACCACGATTTGATCAAATTGTCATTCCCGTCATCTGTGATCACAAACAGCTGCTCGATATGGTGCTAGGCCATAAAGTCACTGCAGCGGTGCTCCCTTACTCAAAAGACCTGGCACAGACCTTGAGGGAAAACAAAGAATGGACTGTCGTGCCTCTTACCCAATCTCAGCCACAGTTACTACAAGTACAATCGACTAGGATTCAGGAACGGATGCCCAACCCTTTCAATACAAACTGGAATGCTCATCTGTGGTACAGCACTTCTCCATCGGGTGAGGTACAAAGTTCTGGGTTGGAGGGAGTAGGGAGTAGGGAGTAGGGAGTAGGGAGTAGGGAGTAGGGAGTAGGGAGTAGCAATGCAGTATGCTCTTGGGAACCCAGATAACTATGAGTAACGCTATATAAAGTTACAGATTATTATTGCTCCCGCTTGGATTTAGATAACGTACAAAATAAAATTTAACACAAGTCAAGTCTACCGGATTTCACTTGAAAATTTGCTAATCTGTTGAGGTGCAAATCACCTAAAAAACGATCCGAGTGTCTAAGAGCTGTATTATTTTGTAATGTTGCTTGACCTTGAGCTTATTTTGATGGGAATACCATGACTAACTTGCCTGAGCCTGTGCCACCCAATCAGCCTGAACATAGTAACAACGGTACCGCCAAGAACTCAGCCAATGGTAATTCACCACCATCTCCTCCCCAAACTCAAGAGGAGCAACATTTATCTACCCTGCCGTTGTCAAACCTACCCAATAAACCAACTATTGGATCAGTTAGTCCTGCCAATCGCTCCCTAAGCCTAATTATTCTCAGTGCGATCGCTATCATGATTTTTGGGGTAGTGATTGATAACCTCTGGATTGGGATATCCGGAGCTATTGTGGCGTTGCTGGTTTCACTGCCAGTGATTTTACCGGTTCTCAAACAATGGCTTACTGATTTGTTGCCACCACCACAAAGAATCAAAGTTATTGCCTCGATCGGAGTGGTAGCAGCAATAAGTGGCTTACTGAAATTTCTTGGTGTTTACCAAAACATCAGCAATTGGTTAGTTCAAATTAAATGGGATGAATTTGGGTCATGGGCTGAGTGGGTTGGTGCTTTGGGACAGATTTTGATTGCCGTCCTAGCAGTATTCATTGCTTGGCGACAATATGTCATTTCCAAAGACTTGACCATCCAGCAAAATATGATTACTCAGCAGCAAACCATTGATGCTTACTTTCAGGGAGTTTCAGATCTAGCCTTAGATGATCAGGGATTGCTAGAAGATTGGCCCCAAGAGAGGGCATTTTGCGAAGGAAGAACTGCTGCGATTCTCAGTAGTGTGGATGCCCATGGGAAAGCCAAAGTGCTCAGATTTTTGTCCCAAGCCCGTTTACTAACTCCCCTCAGACGGGATAATCATTTAGGACGCCCCATGTTGGATGGGTATGGAGGATACCAAGAAGACCGAGTTTATGGTATAAGAGTTATTGACCTGAATGTAATGTTAGCTGGATCAGACCTGAGTGGTACAGATTTGCGTTGGACAGAACTCGGTGAAGCTAATATGGTCAGAGCGAATCTGAGTTTCTGTGACTTAGTGCAAGCGAATCTATCCCGCACTGTTTTATATGAAGCCAACCTCACTGGTGCTGACCTCAAGGGAGTCCGCCTATTTTATGGTTCAGTAGAAACTGCCAGTCCCCGCAGTCGTACCCATCCCCCTGACTATCGCACTGGAGTTTACACCGGTGCAGTAGTCGAAAATGTTAACTTCACCGGTGTCCAGCGGATGGATGAAAAGCAGCACTACTATTGCTGTGCTTGGTGCGGTGAAAAGTCAAGAAAAACAATCCCCGGTGGTTGTCAGGGAATTCCTAATAAATTAGGGCGTTAGAAGGTCGTCTGTCAGAATGCAGAATGTAGAATGCGCGAATGTAGAATTCTACATTCTGCATTCTACATTCTTAATTCAAAAATGTTGAAGAACGATGAACCCAACCTATTCCCTGGTTATTCCTGTATATAACGAGGAAAACAGTATTTTAGAACTGTACCGACGCATCAGTACAGTAATGGATCAGTTGGGGGAGGCGGAGTTAATTCTAGTGAATGATGGCAGTTGCGATCGCTCTCTAGAGCTGATGCGAGACCTTCATCAAAAAGACCCAAGGGTATGTTACCTAAGTCTTTCCCGTAACTTTGGTCATCAAATTGCTGTCACTGCCGGTCTAAATTTTGTGCGGGGTCAAGGGATTATTGTCCTAGATGCTGATTTACAAGACCCACCAGAGATCATCCCAGTGCTAGTCGAAAAATGGCAGCAGGGTTATCAAATTGTTTATGCTCAGCGCACCCAGAGACGTCGTGAAAGTTGGTTAAAGCGCTTTCCGGCTTACCTATTTTATCGCTTACTGCGCCGTCTGGCCAATGTCGAGATTCCCATAGATACGGGGGACTTTTGTTTAATGGATCGACGGGTGGTTGATGTACTCAATGCCATGCCAGAAA
>NZ_JAAHGN010000536.1:0-5043 GCF_010672485.1 Moorena sp. SIO2C4
TTTCTTGTAGCACTTCATCAGTGCATAGACGCGGCAGCGATAGGCAATTGCCCAAAGGTAATCCTGCTTCAGCTCAATGGCTCGATCCAAGTCAGCCACTGCCATTGTGTAATATGCTTCCCCCATAAAGCGGTAGGTTACGCCCCGGTGAGCCAGAGCCCAAAGGTAGTTAGGGTTGAGATCAATAGCGCGGCTAAAATCTGTTCGGGCTTCCTGATAACGTTTGATCTGATAGTAGGTTTGCCCACGGTGAGCGAGAGCCCAAGGGTAGTTAGAATTTAGCTCAAGGGCATCGGTGAACTTGGCGAGGGCAGCTTCAAAATTTCCCATCAGCCGATCCGCCTCACCTTGCTGAGCTAGAGCCTTAGCTTTCTCAGGGTTCTGTGGGGACGCTAACTTGAGGTCAGACACAGTTTGTTGATAAGCTGTCATCAGATCTGTTTCTCCCCTGTAGCTTCTTTAACAAAAGACATACCTAAGCGCGCCATCATTTCTTTGTCCACAGGTGCTAGAGCGTGAGGCGGAATATAAAGGGTTGAAACCTCACTAACACTGCTTTGTGGTAGCTTGGACAGAGGAATACGCTGGATAACTGGTTGGCAAACTGGATAATAAACTGCTGCTTCGTAAACAATCACTTCATGGTCACCTCCATAATGTGTCTTTAAGACCTCGGTCAATATGGTTAGAGGACGAAACTGTTCCTCCGGTTTATAAAAACCGAGATTGCCAACCATGGCAATCTGCCACAAAATCAAGGGGCTAGTGGGGTCAAATTTACGCCGTCGAATCAAAAAGTCCGTTGCTTCAAAACTTTGACACCCGTTTCGACCAGGATCGACACCAAGGTCAGCAAATAAGCAATCTTCCGCAGAAATTCCAGGTAGCATCTGTGCTCTGAAGCCTTCACGATGTGCCTGTTTAATAGCTGCCTGCACTGGATTGGCAAAAACCCCAGGATGACCGTAAAACACAGCACAGACATTCAGCCCCTTACGAACTTCTGTCAATATTTTTTCGGTCATTTCTTGATAAGTCTGTCTGCGCCATTGATTGTTCCGGTTATATGGCAAAGGTTCTGCTGTGGCATTCAATTCTTTGAGCCATTTAGCGGTTACTGGGTCAGCCAACGCATATAAAACCTTGTCCGCTTGTTCTATCCAGGCTTTCGCCCCCAAGGTCAGATGACTTACCAATTGAATCCCCGTACCAACAATTGTTAAAGAGCCAGTTTCCAAATTCAATTTACTCTTCAGCTTAGAATCGGAGTTTTTGATCATCATCAGAGTAACAGACACAAGACACAGACATTTAAGGTAAGCTATCAGCTATCAGCTTTCAGCATTCAGCATTCAGCTTTCAGCATTCAGCTTTCAGCTTTCAGCATTCAGCTTTCAGCTTTCAGCTTATGCTATGATGGGAACGCTACACCGAACAGCTTTTGAATCAGCAACGCTTTATTTTAAGCATTAGGCTGACAGCTGACAGCACCTCAAGTAGCGTGAGCTAAAAGCTCACGGCTGAATACTTACTATATTAGTTTGACTTTTGACCTATGAAACTCATAAAACTCATATAAAATCTCATATAAAATCTCATGAAAAAACTAATAAACAAAATATTGAATCGTAAACGGAGCATTAAAAACTGATCGTAAGCATTCAGCTAATGGGCTACGCCCACGCTACGCGAACAGCTAATGGGCTACGCCCACGCTACGCAAATGGCTGACCGCTGACCGCTGACCGCTGACCGCTGACCGCTGACCGCTGACCGCTGACCGCTGATCAATAATGATTAGGCTACAAGACAGAGGGTGCGTACATAAACTGCTGCTCTCCCTTTTTCATAAAATACTGTCGATACAATTCACAACTTGCGATCGCTTGAGCACCTGAAAGTTTAATCAACCCCATACTGCTTAACTTGTGAGTTAGGATGGGGTCTAAGGGCACAGGTTCAGTGGCCTTGAGAACCGTATCAAGAGCTTGTGCTAATTCCGGCTGTTTTGCCAATGTTGCCCAATGACGCTGCAAGTGATGAGCATAAATTCCAGTGGCAGTGGGAGCACTTTCTAGCAGTTGGGACAGAGTTATATCCTTGCGACTAAGATGATAGAGCGTTAAGTTGACCAGTGCCGGATGTCCCCCCAGCATTACCATTAATTGTTTAGCTTCTTCGGGACCTACCCAGTCGAGTCCGTAGCTTTGGGCTAACTGCTGCACCTCCTCCTGGCTGAAGTTTTTTAACTGAACCGGCAGCCCCACATTGAACGGAGACTGGTTAAGCTCCAGGGGAACGTAAATTTCCGTGGAGTGAACCACTACCAGGCGAAGCTTTTGCCAGATGGGCAGTCTTTTCCCTTCTTCGTACCAAGAACGCAACAGAGGTAAAAAATCCTTGGCGACTTGGGGATGCTCGAAAATCTGGCTCACCTCATCCAATGCCAAGATTAGGGGAGTATCAATTAACTCAAGTAGATAGTCTTGGAAGTAGAGGGTGCAGCTAATTTTACTGCCCAGGTCTTCATCCCAATACTCGTCTAGCATCGGTTTACGCTGAAGCTGGTGAGCGATGTTGGCACACAGCCAGCGCAAAAATTGATTCAAATTGCTTAAAATTTCCTGCTCGACTTGCTCTAGGTTCAAGCTCACAGTATGGTAGCCCAGGCGGTTGCCATGGTCAAGAATCCTCAGCAGCAGAGACGTTTTGCCCATTTCTCTGGGAGCTTTAATCCTGATTAACGCTCCCGGTTTCTTGATTTCTTGATCAACTTGCTCCTCAAGGGAAGAGCGTTCTAGGTAAAAGGGAGAGTCGAGAGGGATTGAGCCACTGGGGTAGCTTGGTAGTATCTCACCGGTTTCATGGGCGGGATTGCCCGGCAGATCTTGCTTCACCAGATCTTGCTTCAAAGGGTTTGTCTCTGAGGATGTTTGGGCAGTGGCATAAGACTCCAGCAGCACCCGACAGTTTTTCTTGCTTACCCGCTGGCCAATCACCTCCGAGAGTCGCTGATACAAATCTGGAGCAACGACATTGGTCAGGTAGCCTGCACTATAACCTGCTTCGAGGGCAATTTGGTTATAAGTTCTATACTGCCAAACCCCACCCAGCATAATTACTTCTGTGGAAGTAAGGGGTCGATGTTGACTATCTTTTAGTTGACGGTCAACAATTTCCAGTATACTATCAATATTCATGTACAAGGTCACTGAAATTTATCAACAAGCACCTTTTAAGTGCTCGAGCAAACGTGACACACCGAAACGTCACCTAAAGGTTTGGCCTTACCCTTTTGAAAACTAAAAGCTATAGTGTTTATTGAATTTAAAAAACACTATTAAAACACTATTATGCATAATATGAATCAGCAAATTAGATGGGTTTACCCTGAATGAGCAACCAATTTTAGGTAAGCATTCAGCCGTCAGCCGTCAGTGGTCAGCCGTTAGTGGTCAGCCGTTAGTGGTCAGCTTATTGTATTCAAAAGCTGTTCATAAAGTAGCGTGCCCATAGCGCATAAGCTAATGGCTAATAGCTGATAGCTGATAGCTGATAGCTGATAGCTGATAGCTGATAGCTGATAGCTGATAGCTGATAGCTGATAGCTGATAGCTAATGGCTAATAGCTGATAGCTGATAGCTAATAGCTGATAGCTGATAGCTGATAGCTGATAGCTGATAGCTGATAGCTTACAATTTTAGAGCTGATGACTGGGCAATGGCACCCCAGTTAACCAGCAGTGGTAGCATGTCACTTATGCAGAACATTTGTACGCTTATTTGGGTAATAGGTAATGGGTAATAGGTAATGGGTAATAGGTAATGGGTAATAGGTAATGGATAATAGGTAATAGGGGGAGCCTGTCACCTATCAATATTTGTACATTATCTATAGCTCCCGGGTTTAAGCTTGCGCTAATGGGAAATAGTACTAATGTTTCAGCAACGCCAGACCTCCTTTCATTTCTTCTCCTGACCCTCAGCTATAATACCATATATAATTTCCAGCTTAATATTAAATATTGTTAACTAGTTGTATTCCTGGGACTCCCTGACTGGGGAGGGCTATTATAGCAGAGAATAGCAGAGAATAGCAGAGAATAGCAGAGAATAGCAGAGAATAGCAGAGAATAGGCAAAAAAGTGGCGTTTGCGCTTCAAAGCCATTGATTTTGTTTGTATAAACGCGATTTAGTCAGATTTTTATAAGCGGGAAATGGGGAGATATAGCGCTACGCGCAAGTCCGCAAGTCACAAGTCAGAAGTCAAAAGTTTACTACAACAGGTTTTCAGCTTTTAGCCATGTCCTAACTTTATTGCGTAGTGCTATCGGAAGAATTCTCCCCATTTCCCGCTTCTGTTGACTCCCGACTTTCGACTGTATATAGGGTTTTTATTTGAGATGTAAACGTGTATGGTCTTTTTTGATTGGACAATAAAACTTTTAATCTCTTGCCCCTCTTGCGTTTTGCTTATTTACTCTTGGCTTTTTGAGCAATAATTTTGTTTACAACCTATATAAAAACCCTAGACATGAGTTTTTACATGAGTTTTTACATGAGTTTTTACATGAGTTTTTACATGAGTTGGCTCTACCGTACTTGTGTTGACACTCCCCGGCCTGTTCGCGTAGCGTCGGGCAAAGCCCGAAAGGCGCGGGGATTCCTAGATCAACGAGTCACCTTAAACCGTTGTGTTCCCATCTTTGACGCCGCCAAAAATCAGACAATATCTAAACCAAAAACCCGTCAAGACCAAGTTTCTAGTCAGTTCACAACAGACCCAGCGGGCGATTCTCCTTAGGCGTTTGACTACTTACCTGGAAGTGCCTTAAAAAGTCCGTTTCCTTCCTTGTCTTGATGCAGTCACTCATGGGGGAAACCACGGCAGTCGCTCATGGGGGAGACCACGGCAGTCGCTCATGGGGGAAACCCCCTTTGGCGGCGCTGCCTCCCCAAGACCGCGCTGCCTCCCCAAGACCGCGCTGCATCACTTCATCTGGTTCCGGTGTGCCCCACCGTACCGTATTATCTCAAAGCGT
>NZ_JAAHGN010000537.1:0-5037 GCF_010672485.1 Moorena sp. SIO2C4
TCTGGATCTATGGCTGCAGCTACTTCGACAGGTTCAGCAGGAGTAGTTTCTTCCTCTGCTACTGCTTCTGGTTCAGCGGGAGCAACAGGCTCAGGTGCTACAGCTACCTCAGTAGTTTCAGCAGGAGTAGTTTCTTCCTCTGCTACTTCGGTAGGTTCAGCAGGAGTAGTTTCTTCCTCTGCTACCTCAGTAGGTTCAGCAGGAGTAGTTTCTTCCTCTGCTACCTCAGTAGGTTCAGCAGGAGTAGTTTCTTCCTCAGCCACCTCAGTGGGTTCCGCTGGGGATTCCACGGTTTCGGTAACTGCAGCAGTTGGGGCAGGTGTGGTTTCTGGAGGAACAGTAGCTGTAGTTGCGCCACCGCAACCATAGGTCAAGGTCAACACACAGACCGTTACCACAACCAGTGATAATAGCTTTTTCAATGCAATTTGTCTCATGAGATTAAAAAAAACAAGTGGGCTAGTCCATACAGGATTGTCAGATCATGTTTTTCTTTCCGTCAAAAGACAAGCTGTCAAACTTCTTTATTCCTGACTTGAAGCGCAGTAAGGGCGCACACTGTGCGCCCTTACGTCATACCCTAGGGTTATAGTTGCTGGGTAAGTCTTGATTTAAGTTAACTAAACTACCACGATTTGCGATCGCTTAAGTCTTAGAATGGTTAATCTTCTGGTAGTTAGTAGCAAAAACTAGTAACTACTAATTTTCCGACGGGTGTTACTGGATCGTCTATTAGGTTACGCCCATTGGAGCCACACAGCAAAAGCTGTGTGGTTTTCACATTGCTGGAAGTCTCGATCAACAGCCCTAGTCCTAGTGCTACTATGATCCAGCTTCAACAATGATTTCGCCTGTCATGCCAGCACCACGGTGGGGGGCACAGTAGTAGGAGTATTTACCAGGCTCATCAAAGGTAGATGTATAGGAAGAACCCTTAGCCATCAACATGTTTTTGTGAGTCAGAGATGGGGCGTCCTCAAAAACAACATTATGAGGACCAATGTTGTTCATCACCCACTTGACAGTTTCCCCCGCTTTGATGGTAAGAGAACTTGGTTCAAATTTTAGTTGCCCACTGTCTGTACCCATTTTTACAGTGTGAGTTTCTGGACCAGCTGCAGCAGCAGGCTCAGGTGCTTCAGCGACCTCGGTGGGTTCAGCGGTCGTGGGTTCTTCTTCAGCCACCTCAGTAGCTTCGGCTGGGGCGGGTTCTTCTTCAGCCACCTCAGTAGCTTCGGCTGGGGCGGGTTCTTCTTCAGCCACCTCAGTAGCTTCGGCTGGGGCGGGTTCTTCTTCAGCCACCTCAGTGGTTTCCGCTGGGGATTCGGCCTCTTGGGCAACTTCAGCAGCTGGGGCAGGTGTGGTTTCTGGAGGAACAGTAGCTGTAGTTGCGCCACCGCAACCATAGGTAAAGGTTAAGATACAGACCGTTACCACCAGGAGTGATAGTAGCTTTTTCAATGCTATGTTTTTCATAAAAAAATTGAACCATGACTGTCAACGGTTCAATTATATGACAAGCTGTCATATTACAAACGGTAAAACTTATGATCAAACTGATGATGATCAGATCCCATAGAAGCCCTACAGGTAAAGGGAAAGGCGGCTGGCACAGACATAGCGCGAGGCAGCAATTAAGTAATCTGCTAGTATGCCCAGGTAGTATGCCCAGGTAGTATGCCCTGGGCATACTACCTGCAAGTGATCATCCGTGGAAATGGTTAAGGAAGCTTATTTACCGGCACAAGGATTCTTTTTACTTGCACAAGGATTCTTTTTGCCAGCACAAGGATTCTTTTTACCCGCACAAGGATTCTTTTTACCCGCACAAGGATTGCCTTGCTCTGTAGTACTCTCACCAGGAGCAGTATTGGTTGCGGGACCACCACCACAGGATGTTACCAGTCCTAGAGTGACAATTGAGGCAGCAGCGATAGTAGCAAAATACTTAATCTTCATGGCAATTCCCTCCTTTGCTGTAATGAAGGTTAATTTTTATCTGCATTGTACATGAGTAATAATTGAAATGGCTTAAAATGAATTGCTTGAAACTGAATGAAACCTGAGAGATGACTGAGGAAGAGCTGAGAAATGACTAGTAGCGATTTAGCTGCTTTCCCAGCAGTCAAATTTCAGTCAGACTTTAAAACAGCCCTGTCTCCTGAAGCAAGGGTAATTTTGTGATTGCTTTTTTTCGTAAATTCAAATGTAAATTGAAATGTAACTTAAAAACATCGTCAGCTTATGTGCATAAGCTGAGAGCTGAGAGCTGAGAGCTGAGAGCTGAGAGCTGAGAGCTGAGAGCTGAGAGCTGAAACCTAAAACCTGAAACCTAAAACCTAAAACCTGATAGCTGATAGCTAAATGCTTACAAAATATCTCTCGAAAACCTCGCTTAGGTAAACTGTATGGAAAGTAGTGATTGGTTAGTGACGAATCAAGGCAACTGTGAAGCTTGTGAAATACCTAGTGACTGGGAATGGTCAACCAAACCCTATCGACTCTATCGGTTTCTGACTGACCTAGAGGATAGTCTCGATCAGATTAACGATGAGCGCCAACTGCTCCAAGTCATTCGTCCCTTGGTACGTCGTTTACTCACTAGTTCCTACTGGCTACAGGGTGAATATCTTGAACCTAACCCTGACCCAGGCTGGTCGGTGCAAATGATTTATGATGAAATCAATTATCCCTTAACTGTCCAAAATGTAGTCTGGCTACCTGGAAAAGTTTCTCCGATTCACAACCATGGTACATGGGGAGTAGTAGCGGTGATCAGTGGGCAAGAAAAAAACACCTTTTGGCGGCGTACTGATGACCCAGACTTTCGCGATCGCATCGAACAAGTTGGGGAAAAAATCTTATTCCCTGGAGATATTATTAGTTTTACCTCTGATGCAATCCATAGTGTGGAAGCAATGGGAGATGAACCAACAATTACCTTTAATATTTACGGGGAAACAAACTACGACCAGCGATTTGAGTTTGATCCACTAACCCATACGGCAAAGATATTTTGAATTAAGAATTGAGAATGTAGAATTAAGAATTAAGAATTAAGAATTAAAAAAATATAACATGTTGAAGTTTGTCTGTCATAATTGCTAAGTTAGCACCTAGGGGAGTAGCCAAAAAATAAAATACCAGATTTTAGCTTGTAGGGTGGGCAAAAATATTTTGGTTCAAATGAGTCTTCTAGATAAGAGAACTTTGCCCACCCTACTTTAATTGGTATTTTTTTTACATGCAAGTCCCTAAACTTCTCCATTCTCAATTTTTCATTCTAAATTATACATTTTTAATTCTACATTCTTAATTCTACTATTCCCTTTACTATCTATTCCAAGCAATCGGAATACTGGGATGGGAAACTGAGACATTAGCATCTTTGTCGGATTTAGTTTCTAGATCCAGTACCCTCACAACTTGGTTATAGATTTCTTCTGCTTGTTGGGGAGAATCTCCAATGCTGGTTAACCCTAGTTTGCCAAATTCAGAGAGTGTGCCCATCAAGTGAAATACAGTGCCAGTTTTGGTGCTGCTATCAAAATGGAGTTGATGGTAGGCAATAATATCCATCAAGTCATTGGGCATTAACCCTTTGTAACTATCTTTTTGCAAATTATCAGTGGCAATATAGTGCTTTGGTTGACCCTGCTGACTGCAAAAAAGACCAGTGGAGAGGTCATAGCGACCATTGGTCATGAATTTCAGGGTCATAAAGGGATGGGTTGTACCGCCTTTGCGCAGGTTGATTTCAATAGCTTGTAAATCCCAGGTATCCCGATCGGGCTGATGAACAGCCACAAAATCTACACCGTAACGCTCTATTGCTCCTTTTTTCGCTAAGGTCTGACCGACTCGTAGTCCCAAATCTTGCAATTGTAGGCGATAACCTGGATCAGCGGGAAATCGACAACCTAGATAAATCTGACCGTCTGGTCCGCCGAGAATTTGATCGTGAGTGGAGAGAATTTTGACCTCGCCATGGGGGGTAATATAAGCCTGAACGCTAGGCGAACGCTTTTTTTCTCCGTCAATAAATGCTTCGGCAATTGCCCCTAACTCCGGTATCCGACTGCTATAACTCTCCCACGTTTCCCCACTAGCTTGAAATCTTAAATGAACAATCTTTTCTTTCAAAGCCGCTACTGTTTGAGTATGGGAAACATTTCCCGGACCTACCTCCGATAGTGGTTTCAAGTCCAAGATAGCATTGCCCTCCCCAGAAAACCCTTCGTTGAGTTTAATCACAATCTTGTTCAGTTGGGGTTGCCTGTGCCATAACTGAGCTGTTGCTTCGACTAAATCATCAACACTCCAGACTAACTCACTGCCGTCGGGATGGGGGACACCACTGTCAGCAAAAATTTGCCGACTACCACTCTTGCTACCCCAATAAAGCAAATCTGGGTCTGGGGCAAGTAGGGGTAAGTTCAATTTTAAGGATATCTCGCGCTCTAGATTAGTAGAGTTGTAACAAGACATGTAAGACTTTCCTGGACGTAAGGCTTGACGAATCCGCTTCATCAAGCGAGGACGTTCTAGAATCTTTTGGCTGAGGGGTTTGAGGGAAGCATCATAGGTGGAAAACAGCAGTAAGCGATCGCGTGCATGGGAGAAAGGAATTCCTGGCAGAAGCTGCAAGTAGTAATCAATCACAATCGGTGGCAACGGCACAGCGGTAACATAAATTAACCGTGTGTAAGGGTTGCGCAGACGAATTAGGGAAAATAATAACCGTTCTTCGTAGTGCAAAAAACCCTCAACTTTCAGCAGTTCCCGTTGGTCAACACTGACAGAAGGCACTACCAGAATATCGTGCTCGTCTTGGTCAAATTGATCACTACTCTGCCAGCGATCGCGTAATTGGTGCTGTAGTTGCTGAAACTCTGACCCTTGCCCAGAGAAAGAATCCTTCACATTGTCCATTGTTTTTTAAAATGGTAGCTATAGCGCTGCACCCAGGGAATCGGGAATCGGGAATCGGGAATCGGGAATCGGGAATCGGGAATCGGGAATCGGGAATCGGGAACA
>NZ_JAAHGN010000538.1:0-5029 GCF_010672485.1 Moorena sp. SIO2C4
TAGTCTGTCTTGAGTTCAATACATAACAAAACTGTCCAGCCTTCAATCCTTCATATAAATCATTATCTGCTTGTCGCTTCACATAGGTAAGAGCATCGGCTGGTAAAGTCCCTGAGTATATATATTCGTAGGTCATTTTATTTGTTAACTTTTGTTCGCGTAGCGTGGCCTATTGGCCAAGGTTGACAGTTGTTCGCCTTTGGCGTTCGGTTTAGGGTAGGTTGACAGTTGAATGTTGACAGTTGTTCGCGTAGCGTGGCCTATTGGCCAAGGTTGTTCGCGTAGCGTGGCCAATAGGCCAAGGTTGTTCGCGTAGCGTGGCCAATAGGCCAAGGTTGTTCGCCTTTGGCGTTCGGTTTAGGGTAGGTTTAAGGTTTAAGGTTTAAGGTTTAAAATTTAAGGTTGTTCGCGTAGCTTGGCCTATTGGCCAAGGTTGTTGGCCTTAGGCGTTCCCTTCGGGTAGGTTGTTCGCCCTAGGCATTCGGTATAGGGTTGGTTTAAGGTTTAAGGTTATATGAAGTATGGATTGTGAACTGACCCACTCAGCACTCAGGCTCAAGCCGCTGCCAAAGGCGATCGCAAAAATACTTGTGATATAAATCACAGCGAGGCATGACGCTATTCCCTTGCAACTTTACTAACCCCATGCTATATAACTTAAAGGCTTGCTCCGATGGGATAGTTACCCAGCTGTGTGCTTGAACCACTTTCTCCAACGCAGTTTCCAATTCTGGAGACTGTTTGAGATTTCCTAGGTGGCGTCGCAGATGGTCACTGAATGGTCCGGCTTCTGTGGGTGCCACCTCTAACAGTTGCGCTAGGGTAATCTGATGATATTTAATATAAGCTAAACCTTTGCGCAACAGATAAGGATGTCCTCCCACCATCGCCATCAGTTCCTCCACTTCTCTGGGATTCCCATCCAGTCCATAACGTCTGACTAACTCCTGTACTTGCTCTGTGCTAAACTCTGGCAACTCAATTTCCAATCCGACATTAGCCAGTGGTGAGTGATTGATATCCAAGGAGCTATAAATTTCTGTAGAATGTACTATCACCAACCGGAGTTTTTTCCAGATAGCGCTACTGCGATCGCCCCGCCTAGCGATGTCATACCAACCACGGAGAAGGCGACAAAAATCATCAGCAATAAAGGGGTGTTCAAACACCAGATCAACTTTATCTATAACGAGTACTATCTGGCTTTCAATTTCTGCCAATAAATACTCCTGAAAGTAATCTGTGGTGTTACTATTACATCCAAAAATATCATCCCAATACTCATCCAACTTATTTGACAGCCCTAGAGTCTGACCAACTCTGGCACAGAACCACCGTGAGAATTTGCCGAGGTCCCTATAGACGGTACTATCGGCTAACTCAAAGCTTAAGGTCACAGCTTGATAACCTTGCTGCCTGAGCTCAGCCAGAACTCGTTCAATCAGGGAGGTTTTACCCATCTGCTGGGGTGCTTTGATCCGAATTAGAGCACCAGGCTTGACAATTGCCTCTAACAACTGATCTTCATAAGGAATGCGCTTGACATAAAAGTCAGCATAGAGAGGAACTGGCTTTTGTTGCCCTTCTGACTCTGGCATCGGTGGGACGATGAAAGATTTATATTTACTTAATAACTCTGGATTGACTAACTTAGGCTGATATTCACTAAATAAGTCAATTAACTGATTTCGGAGTGAGTAGTGTTCACCTGGTGCATTCCTCAGCTCAAATTTCTCGCACAGCTGCTGCACATGTTTTCTGACAGTAGCTTCTGTGATGTGTAGGGACTTAGCGATCGCTTGATCGCTTTGGCCCGCTAACATTTTCTTCAAGACCTCTCGTTTACGAGGTGTTAGCTGATCAAATGCTACAGTCAAATCTAGTTGATTCAATTTTTCTAAGAACATCTCAGTCTTGCCGATAGAGATTTTGAATAATCGGTTTTTTCCCCTAGACATAGCGTTTAGGTGGTTATCAAGATGCACCAAAAAAAGATAGTATTTCTGCTAATTTTAAACCCATCCTAACTAGCTTATCGAAAAGCTGAGCTAGCCATGAGTTTGTGAAGATTTTCACACAAATTATGGATTAGACGTGGCTTGTGAGCCTTTTTCCACAAATTACCCTGATGTCTTAAACACAGGCTATAGTTTGATTAATGGCAATCAAACCTATACGAGGTTATAGATGTCTCAGTAATCTCTTGCCTTTTCCCTCAAGCTAAAACCCTGCGTCTGATGGCACTGAGTACTGGTCATATCATATCACTCCCTGTTGCACTTGTATTGCCCAAAATTGGGAGCTTGATGGGTTGTGTTGATAAAGCGATCAGCTTTTAGCTATCAGCTATCAGCTTGGTAGATACCTGATCCGAAGTGGGTGAAAACTTGACAAACATAAGGTTAATACCTCGCCCCTTGTGCCGGACCTAACAAAGCTAAGTGCCTCAGGGCGAATGGTGAGAACTTTGATCTAGCGTTTATCTAGATATAGGGATTGAAAGCTGCCAAACAAAACGTCGTTAGTAGTTAGTCAGACCAATGGCATTGCTGAATCTTCGAATTAATATGAGTGGGGTGGGCATCCTGCCTGGGAAATGAAACGGGCAAGATGCCCGTTCCACGCCTGATGCTCATTCCAAAAAATTCTTAAAATCATTGCATAATTAAGCAATGCCAGACCAATTAACTAACCCCTAACCCCTAACCCCTAACCTGAAATCCCCCGGATGTGACCGTGGGGATGAGCTTAAATCTAAATCAGGAGTTGCTGATATGCCTACCATGATGTTTAATCCTACCGAGATAATCATTGATACCTGTGTTAAAAATCTAGAGACAGGTTTCCACAGCACTTACGGCAACCTTAAATCAGACTACTGTGAGCTGATTACTTGGGCTACCCACATGGCTCTGGAAAATATTGCTAATAGTGACGCTCTCTATCACAACATTGAACACACCTTCCTAGTCACCCTAGTTGGACAGGAAATCTTGTGGGGTAAGCACATCTGCGAAGGGAGCGTCTCCTGTGAAGACTGGTTGCACGTGATTATCTCTTTGTTGTGCCATGACATTGGCTATATCAAAGGCATCTGTCGTCAAGACCAACCAGACCAAGGATTGTATGCCACAGGAATAGACAATTTCATGATTACTCTCCCTACAGGTGCAACTGATGCCAGCCTTACTCCCTACCATGTAGACCGGGGTAAGCAGTTTATTGATGAACACTTTGGTAATCACCTGCTGATTGATACTGAGCAGATTAAGCACAATATTGAATTAACCCGTTTCCCAGTACCTGCTGATCAGGATCATCAAGACACGGTTAACTATCCTGGTTTAGTCAGAGCAGCAGATTTGATTGGTCAGCTGGCTGATCCCCGCTACTTACAAAAAATTAGTGCCTTGTTCTACGAGTTTGAAGAAATCGGGAAAAATCAGATTTTAGGCTATCGTAATCCCGGTGATTTACGCCGGAACTACCCAAACTTTTACTGGAATGTTGTCTATCCTTATATCAAACCCGCATTGCCCTACCTAGAGCGAAGCCTTTCTGGTAAACAAATCCTGGCTAATCTCTATGCCAATGTCTTTCGAGTAGAACACCAATCCCAGCCTACAGCAAATTTCAGCCATCCCTGTCGCTATAGTCAAACGACAGCACAACTATGTACAGCATGATCACGGTAAAAGGGAAATCATCAAGGCAAATCATCAATGGCGGTTTTGTCTAAAGTTAATTGTCTAAAGTTAATTGAAAATTGATCATTGATCATTGACCATTGACCATTGACCATTAACCATTGACAATTAACAATTAACAATTAACAAATGACCAATGAAAGCCATTTTAATGACCGCTCCTGGTACACCTGAAGTGCTGCAACTTCAGGATGTACCAGCCCCCACAATTAAAAACAGAAAAACATCAAGCGAGAGTTAGCCACTTAATTTATTGAGTGGGCGGCGAGCGTACCGGGATTTATCCCGGCTATCGTGTTAAACTAGAATAGTAAGTAAGAACAAGGTTGGTTACGTTGATTTTTTGCTAGTACGGTGAAATCCCAGCCAGTAAGAGACGGGGTAAATCCTACGACTATGGAACAGGCAAGCAATGCAGCAAAAAGGAGTAATTTATTGCCCTGATTTGTTTGGTACAACCACTCCGAAAGCTAATTAAATTAGAAGTAAATCCACAGGTTAACTTTTTTGGTTAATCCGAGGGAGGTAGGGCAGTTTTGAGTCTGCCACAACGGTACAGACTAGACTCAATCTTTAGTCAGTATTGTAAGCGTCGTGGAGCGCGGTTTTAACCCGCGTAACGACATCAACTTAGAATCCACGCGGTTTCAACCCGTGGAGAACTCAAGACACAGAAATCCTGGTGCGTCTTCACGCTGCTGGTGTTAATCCCATTGACACCAAACTGCGGCGTAGAGGCACCTTTTACCGTGACCAAATGCCAGCTATCCTAGGCTGCGATGGTGCTGGTGTGGTAGAAGCTGTTGGTGCTGGTGTCGATAAATTCCAGGTCGGTGATGAGGTGTATTTCTGTGCTGGGGGATTAGGATTATCTGGTACAGGTAACTATGCCGAACTAGCTGTTGTTGATCAGTCCTTAGTTGCCCACAAGCCTAAATCCCTCTCTTTCCCTGAAGCCGCTGCTGCTCCTCTAGTACTGATCACTGCCTGGGAATCATTGTATGACCGAGGACGGTTGGAAGCAGGACAAAAGGTGCTGATTCAGGCAGGTGCTGGTGGTGTTGGTCACGTTGCTATTCAGCTAGCTAAGCTCAAAGGTGCTGAAGTTTCTACTACTGTCGGTTCTCAAGAAAAAGCTAGATTAGTGCGTCAGTTAGGTGCTGACTATCCTATCCTTTACAAACAAACTAGCTTTTTGACACTCCCCGTCCTTTAAGGACGGGGATTCTTACTTCAACGAGCTGTCTTGCGTATAGCAGGTCGGAACCAGAAAAAGTAGAGGGCAATTCGACCTAAGCGTTTAAATCAAAGATTTAGGTTTC
>NZ_JAAHGN010000539.1:0-5029 GCF_010672485.1 Moorena sp. SIO2C4
TGAAGAACCAACTCCCACATAGGCACCATAGAAGAAAAGACCAACCACTACGAGGACACCAGTACCAGCGATAGTGGCAACTATCCATAAAGGAATTCTTCCCCCTCCAGACACAGCTTATACCTCCAATTTTAAATCAAGTTTTTTTTAGATGCAGTTAACGATAGAAGGCTTAATAACTAGTCTTAATAACTAGTAATTTCCTTGAAAAGCCTCCCTAGTGGTAAGGGTTTTGTGCAACTCCTATCAGGAGTAAAGTAGTAAATTCCCGATTAACCGGAAATTACCAGGGAATTAACTAAGAGTCTTTTCCCGTCTACATCCTAGCCTTCTCTAAGATGGAGATTTAGGCGAATCTGTTAAATCAGTTAATTAAAGAAATAACTGGAAAACAGAATACCAAGCACAAAAATCAGTAATAGACCTAAGTAAAGAGACGTCCGATTGAGTTCAACCGGCTGTCTATTGGGATTGGAATTCCGCTCCATAATTGCTTCTCCTATCGTTGAATAAATTGCATGGCTGCGATCGCGCCTAAGAAAAAGACTGAAGGAACGGCTAGGGTATGAACCGCTAACCATCTAATCGTGAAAATCGGATACGAAACTGGTTGATTGGGATTACTGCTAGTCATGATTGTCTGCCTTTATCTAAAAAACCTTTAGGTGCGCTTGACCCATTAAGAATTAAATTCGCTCAAAGTGCGCTTTCCCATGGGCGAGTAAATCGCCCTTGGGTCGCACTTTCGGGTCACACCTATGGAGCAAATTGTTCAACTTGCTGTTTAGCATTGTAGCGGTCGGAAACGATTGGTAGTTCCATCCGCTCTTGAGTAAAGTATTCATTAGGACGGGGTGTGCCAAACACATCGTAAGCCAGACCAGTGCTAACAAAAAGCCAACCAGCGATAAATAGGGCTGGGATAGTAACACTGTGAATGACCCAGTAACGAACGCTGGTAATAATGTCACCAAACGGACGTTCTCCAGTTGTACCTGCCATCGTAGATTCCTCTTACCAACAACCGTTTAGAATTCCATAACTATAATAGTTCTAAGTGCCGTTTTTTTCTACATCTTCAATGTTGAAACATAAAACGAAACTGACTGGCATCGATCATAGGGATTTCAAAGCCCTAAGCTTCCTGGGTATGCGGCTCATACTTGAGTAAAATCCCTTTCTGACCAATTACAAACCCCTGTTCTGGTGTTACAAAGACGATTTTGTAAAAATTGGAGGGAACATCCTTAAGATCCCGGTCTTTTTGCCAAGTTTTTCCACCATCAAAGCTACAAAGCAAATTACCACTGCCACCTGCTAACCAAATTTCATTGGGTGTGCGATAGGCTAAGTCAAGTAATCCCAAGCTGTTGGAAACTTCCGGATACATCGGTTCTTGCCAATCTTCTAGGTCTTCAGCACTGCTAAATTGTACCTGACCACCCCGGGCAAGAATCCACAGACGACCATCGGGGGTAAACCCCATATTCTGAAGACGCTTGGAACTGTAACGATTATGCTGTAACCAAGCACTCTGACCTGGATCCCAAGTGGAGTAAAAGTTACCTCTAGCAGACACAGCCACGTATTTACCATCTTCAGAGCGGGAAATATTACGGGTGACTCCGACCGCCTGTGCTACCTGTGCTTTCCAGGTTTTCCCAGCATCCTTAGTCTGATAAATTGCGCCAACATCAGTGGTCATCTCTGCTGAGTTGGGTCCGAGAGCGAGCACTCTGTTGGGTGAACCTGGTAACTTTTCACTTAAGAGAATGCGAGACCAAGATTCCCCCCCATCAGTAGTATGGAGCATGATCGAAGGTTGACCAACAATCCACCCCTCATCACCAGCAAAGCTTACAGAGGAGAAGCGATAATTTTCATCTCCGAGATCCAAGCCTTTCTGTTGCCATGTATTACCCCCATCCTTAGTCTCAAAAATTGTGGCATAGCTACCCACAATCCATCCATGACTAAGATCCCCCGTAAAGCCAAGGTCTTGCATGGTCGCTTCTGTAGGTAAGGAAATAACCGCCCAAGGATTGTAGCTTATGGATGAAGGAGATTTGCAGCTGACACAAATTAATGCCACCGCCAGTAATATTAAAATTTGTTTCAGCGTTTTCATCAAATATCTCATTATTTCCAGAACTTTTTGAGTATGGCAGCTTTCTCCGTAGGTTTTCAGAACCCAGCAAGGGCGATGGCTTCTAGATCTAAGCTTTGGTGATGCCAGCAGTTGCTCACGTTCAATAAACTTGCCAACTGCCCTGATTTCAGTTCAAACCGTAAAGGCTCAGAAAAAATAAAAAGCCTAATCCTAAAGCGCTAAAAATTAAAAGGTTTTTTTGTGCTGGTGTCATGCGGTTAACACCTAAGCCATAGGTAAGATTCTCCTGAAATCCAGACGGGGCATTAACAGCACCAATATTAATAAACTGAATTTTCGGAGCGCTGCACACTGGACAGCGCCAATCATCTGGCAAATCCTTATATAATGTCCCTCCTGGAACATTGCGATTGCTATCTCCCTTAGTCGGATCGTAAACATAGCCACAAGCACGGCATTCATAGCTGCTGGGTGCTTGTTCAGCTAGGGTTTGCTCTGGGGCTCGTTCAGTCATTGCTCTGTAAGCTTAAGCAGCAAATCTTAATAACTATGTTAAAAAATATTATCACACACTAAGGGTCAGATTTTCTTAACTTTTGATTTAAGCTCAGGAGTTTCTCCCCAATGCCTGACCGGATTTTTGATCAACCCTTGAAATGGTAGGGTCTTCTAGGCAAAGCGATTACCCTCAACTACGAACAACCTTGAAGTCTATGGTAGTCATTGGCTTTTGAGAACCAACCACTGATCCCTGAGGACCGTTCAAAAGGGCAGAGCACCTATAATAAAGTTTGTAAAGAAGTACTAACGCCAGTTTTTACCTGGCACTGACCAATTGTGTTTGTTCTTAGCGGTTACGAGTATCTCTTAGGCTTCATACTAGCTTGCAGCTTAGTGCCCCTACTAGCCCTGTCGGCTTCCAAGCTTTTGCGACCTAGCCATCGGGAGCCAGAGCGACGCACCACCTATGAATCTGGTATGGAACCAGTGGGGGGTGCTTGGATTCAGTTCAACATTCGTTACTATATGTTCGCCCTGGTGTTCGTGATTTTCGATGTTGAAACTGTATTCCTCTATCCCTGGGCTGTCGCCTTCAATCGCCTGGGATTACTGGCATTTGTGGAAGCCCTAATTTTTATTGCAATTCTTGTGCTTGCTCTGGTTTATGCTTGGCGCAAAGGAGCCTTGGAATGGTCATGAAATCTAATCTTACAAAGGATAGTGCTGCTATAGAACAGCAGCAAACAAACAAAATTCTTAACCCGATTGAGCGAACCCAAGTCACTCAAGACCTATCGGAAAATGTAATTTTGACTACAGTAGACGACCTTTACAACTGGGCGCGGCTTTCCAGCCTCTGGCCGATGTTGTATGGTACGGCTTGCTGCTTCATTGAATTTGCAGCAATGATTGGGTCGCGGTTTGACTTTGACCGTTTTGGTTTGGTTCCTCGTTCTAGCCCCAGGCAAGCGGATTTAATTATCACAGCGGGTACCATAACTATGAAAATGGGACCAGCACTGGTTCGTCTGTATGAGCAGATGCCAGAGCCGAAGTACGTGATTGCCATGGGAGCTTGTACTATCACTGGCGGCATGTTTAGCGTTGATTCTCCAACAGCAGTCCGTGGTGTGGATAAATTGATTCCAGTGGATGTCTATATACCTGGATGCCCCCCTCGTCCAGAAGCAATCATGGATGCTATTGTCAAGCTTCGCAAAAAGGTGGCTAACGAGTCGATTCAGGAGCGTGGTCAGCTCAAGCAAACCCACCGTTACTACAGCACCACTCACAACATGAAAGTGGTACCAGAGATTTTGACGGGTAAGTACCTGCAATCAGAGGAGCGCTATACTGCACCCAAACAGTTGACCGAGGAGATGGGAATAGCAGTACCACCAGCACTCAAATCCTATCAAAAGCAGGAGGTAAAGCGTGGCTGAAGAGTCAAAACCAGTAGAGCAAACCACACAATCCTCTGAGATAGTTGAAGCGGGAAAAGTCTCCGGATGGCTCAAGGAAAACGGTTTTGACCATGAGTTCATGGAGCTGGATCACCTAGGCGTTGAGGTACTCAAAGTTCAACCAGATGTCTGGCTTCCCATTGCTACTGCTCTGTACGCCTATGGGTTTAACTACCTCCAATGTCAAGGAGGCTATGATTTTGGTCCTGGGGCAGACTTGGTGAGCTTTTACCACTTGATTAAAGTGAGTGATAATACTGATCAGCCTGAGGAAGTGCGTGTAAAAGTATTCCTACCGCGAGATAATCCTAAGGTTCCCTCGGTGTACTGGATTTGGAAAGCTGCTGATTGGCAGGAGCGGGAAACCTACGATATGTTCGGTATAGTTTTTGAAGGACACCCTAACCTGAAGCGGATTTTGATGCCAGAAGATTGGGTGGGTTGGCCTTTGCGGAAGGATTACATATCACCGGACTTCTACGAATTACAGGATGCTTATTGATTAGCTATGGGTTTGTGATCGTTTCCCTGATGCGATCGCAAACTCAACATCGCACTTTCCTCACTCCCTAAGAGGGCTGATGGGTTATAGTCAAATCAACTTACTTAGGATTCTCGATGACCTGATCAGCTTTTAGCTTCCAGGAAAAGAAGCCCCAAATCTGCAAGGGTGATCGACCACCCATGGCCTACGGCCAAGTGTGAGTGTGGGATAAATTTTGCACAAAGTCTTTCACACAAAACCGGCACGATGCCTTATATTATATTGACTGACAAGCAAGGTCTAAAATGCTGCTTGTTGGTGAAATGCTTCACGTATTTGGATGCATCAGTTACCTCAAATCTTTGTCGTTGATCGTAACTTTGCTCTAAATCTCTATCCTTCTGATTACTTTTAAAATATAGCTTAGGCACAAAGATGGTGCCAGTTTCGAATAGATAAACAAAGAGCGCA
>NZ_JAAHGN010000054.1:0-15643 GCF_010672485.1 Moorena sp. SIO2C4
CGAACCCATGCCGATCGTGGCCGACAGTCCAGTTCCGGTCAGGTCGTCGCCGACCTCGAGTGCCGCCTCTGCCTCCGCGAACCGACCGCGGATGCTGGAGATGCCGAGGTGGCGACCGAGAACTGGACCACGCTGTGGACCGGGTCCATCGTCCAGGTTCCTGACGAGAGGGGAAGGGATAGGAACCTGGCAAGGCATTTATATTTGGGAGCATCGGCGACAGGCTCACTACCGGGAGTTGGTGGTGCATATCGCAGGGATTTAATATCAACCAATATCTATTCTAACTATTACCTAAATTCATTACCTATAAGAATAAATGCTGACCAGTACTAAGGGTGACTGTATTCAGGAGTCAATAGCCACGAGAGTTGTGCTTGCTGTAGGGCTTGAGTATTAGTGATGTTTTCTTTTGGAAGGGTTTTGTAAAAAGCATCCGTCAGCACCTCGGTGCCTTGGGCATCAAGCAACCACACTGATATCAGATTTGGGTTGATCGCTATTGACTTATCTGCCAACAGGTCTGCTAACCTATGTCTTTAAAGCAGATTAGGATTTTTTACCATTGTGAGTGCAAAGGGTCTGCCTCAAACCACTGCCTACGTCAGAATTACGCGGCACTGCTGGCAACAGGGCAAGATTGAAGGGGAAGTTCAAGCCGCAGACTATGAATGGCAGTTTCAGTGGCATTTTCGGGTAAGTCAGCTGTTAGTCACCCCCTCTCTCGGACGTGCCTTGATTCAGGAACCCCTGGGGCGATTTTTAGAACAGTGCGATTACCAGCTCGAACCAGGGGGAAACTATGCTTTTACGATTCGAGCCGAACTATAGCATTTATCAATTCCGTGAGGTACAAAGTTCATGGTTTTAGGGAGTAGGGAGTAGTGAATCGGGAATCGGGAGTAGGGAATCGGGAGTAGGGAACTTATGTACCTCATAACTATGATAAACGCTATATTCTCAGAAGGGATAAGAGAGGGAAGTCAGGAAAGTCAGGAAAGTCAGGGATGTGGGTAAGTTGATCACAGGCTTGAGCATCCTGTCAATAGCTCATGCCCAAGGGAAGACGACGATATCCCTTCTAGCTTTTGCCTTTGATTATATAGCGCTCGATTAACAAAATTGCCACAATATCATCAATGGGTCGAGGAGGTTGGCGCATTCCTTGGGGAATGAGCCGTTGGAACCCTCTGGGAGGATACATTTGCCAGTAGCGTGGGCGAGCTTCTAAACTACTGTAGCGCTCATCTACCAGGACAATAGGTACTGATGCTGGTAATTCCTCCTTGATTTTCCGTTTCCATCTCTTGGCAGTAGTTTGGTCTCCCATGACAATAGTTTCAATGGGGAATTGTTGACACAGTTGCTGGAGTTTTGCGATCGCATTTCCTGAAGCGACTACCTCATGGGTTAGCAGCTGACCCTCTTTTTCCATCACTGCTACACCACATTTATCTCGTCCTGGATCGAAGCCTAAAATCATCTCAAGTCACGGGTTATCTAAATATTTGTCAAAATTGCTAATCTGGCAACACAACTAGTACCCTACTCTACAAGAAGAGTGATTGCCTAAATCCTGATTGGTATTAATCATGGGCGAAAGGAACCTTGAGACAACACCATTACACCAGATGAACCCAGAGAGTCGATTTTCTGAGTTGGTGGCAGATTATGCCAAATACCGACCCAGTTACCCAGCTGCAGCTATCGACAAGATTCTGGAAGGACTTGAGCACACAGAGCAACTGGTAGCTGCGGATATTGGTGCAGGAACAGGAATTTCCTCTCGGCTACTAGCGATGGCGGGGAGTGCAAGTGATTGCCATCGAACCCAATACTCAGATGAGACAAGCTGCTACCACCCATCCATTGGTTGAATTCCGGGATGGAACTGCTCAACAGACCAACTTACCAGGGTAAGCGCAAGAAAAACGAACTCATAATATGCTCAGGGTAAACGTAGATAAAAAAATAGCCAAAAATACAGACATATAAAAATAAGTATGTATTTAAACCGAGAAGGCTAAAAGAATATTGCTGAGGAGCAGGTCAAATTCGTAGAACAAATGTACTAAAATAAGTCATGACTGCTACTGAAGCCCCGAAAACACTGTAGTTCAAGGGTCTGCATAAGTGACATGCTCCCTGAGTTTTTCGTGAGATATGAGTTTTTCTATGAGTTTTTCTATGAGTTTTATGAGTTTTTCTATGAGTTTTGGGAGTATGTCAAATTTGTAGAACAAATGTACTAAAATAACTCATGACTGCTACTGAAGCCCCGAAAACACTGTAGTTCAAGGGTTTGTAGTTCAAGTGTTCTTACAAAATTGACCTGCTCCCCAAATATTCGGGTATTGTGACATGCTCCCCCTATTACCGATTCCCCATTCCCCATTCCCCAGATAATGTACTAATGTTGCTGGATAAGTGACATGCTCCCTGAGTTTTTCGTGAGATATGAGTTTTTCTATGAGTTTTTCTATGAGTTTTTCTATGAGTTTTATGAGGTTCAGAGATATAAAACAGGGCTAATATTATTTTGTTCTCACAAATTGATGGGGAGCAAGTCTATGTTCCAGAACAAATGAACTATGTACCATAGGAGCTTGGCTTTTACCCATGAGGGGGCTATAGCTTTAGTACAAATGTTCTACATAAGTGACATGCTCCCTATTGCTGTACTGCCCATGAAGTTGTGGAACAGACAAAAAGTTCTCAACACTCTTTGTGTAAACTCAACCCAAGACAGCCTAAAACAGCGTTGCTGAATCCAAAAATGGTTTACTAAAAATAAAACCATGGAATGCTCTAAATGTCATAGTCATAAAACTCATAAATATGGTCATCAAAGAGGAAAACAAAGATATAAATGCAACGAATGTGGACGGCAATTTATAGAGGTTAAAACTGAGCGTGGTTACGATGAAAAAACTAAATTTCTCTGCATAAAAGCGATGCAGCGCGGTCTTGGGGGTTCCCCCCATGAGCGACTGTATCAAGACAATGTATCTAAATGGCATGGATTAAGGTATGGCCGTTCAACTTAACGGTCTGCGACGGCAGGTTGAACGCGCACGCGTGACCAAAGGTCAATCCTCATTGGCAAAGGGGTATCAGCTACCTGAAAATCGGTCTGCGCTGGCTAATGGGAGTTCTCCACAAAGGTCGTCCACTTTTAACACCTATCCCCTTGCGATCCCATTGACCCGCAACCGTGCTAAGCGCCGCTCTTAAAGCCCGTGAGGATTTTTATGTTCGCGTAGCGTGACTGCATGTCAATCGCATCTGGTTCTCACGGATTCAGTCGTTACAGTGTCGAGCCTGATACGCATCGGTTTCACGCAGATGTGTCAGGCAGTCAGGATAGGTTCTATAGCAATCCTAAATCATTTGTAAAATATGCAAAATCGTAAATCCTTACTGGGCAAGGGTTATAGCGATAGCTTCGCCGAATATATTTCACGAATCATAAAGGATTGCTATAGACAATTTTCTATGGGTTTACTGTGGTATATTCCTTTCTATCGCTCGGTTTATTGACCCCTCAGGGTAAACGCATCTTGTCAATAAAGTGGGGGTATTTCTCAATAAACCAGGTTTTATTGTGCTTATTGACAATTGGTTGGTTTTCCACATATAGTGCTTAATTTTATAAACACTATATATAGGATTTAAAAAATTAGATGCGTTTACCCTGATTGACCCCTACCTACTCACTACATGTTATACGGTCAAACATTGACCGGGAGTAATTATGGAACAAAAACTTCTTTTCTGGGGAATTTTAGTATTTTTGTTTGCCACCCTGGGAATTGGAATGTGGGCAGCAAAACAAGTAAAAGGAGATAGTGAAAACTATTTGGTTGCTGGAAGAGGGCTAGTCTTACCCCTAGCGGCAGCAACTTTGATGGCGCAGTCGGTAGACTCTAACGCCACTTTGGGCAATACAGATTTGGTGGGGAAATTTGGTTTCTGGGCTGGTGCATCTTTACCCATTGGGTTAGCACTGTGTTTATTTTTAACCGCACTATTTTTTGCCAAACCAATGAACCGCATGGGTTTAATTACCCTGCCAGATTTCTATCGAGTTAAATATAACCGCCAAACTGAAGTAGTAGCATCATTCCTGATGGTGTTGAGTTTTTCCTTTTTGCTAGCTGGTAACTTGGTAGCAGGAGGATATATGTTTGAAGCCTTTTTAGGCACCAGTTATACGGCTGGGATAATGCTGCTAGCGATTGTCGTCTTTATCTATACTGCTAGCGGTGGGTTGTTTGCCGTTGCCTATACCGATGCCATTCAAGTAGGAATTGCTTTTGTCGGTTCTTTAGGTTTACTTTTGTTCATTGCTGGCAACTTTGGCTTAAATATTGCTGCTGATACTGGTCCTTTGGCTTTGGCACAACTAAGCGATCCTGCTGCTGGCGCGGCAGTTAATTGGGCGACTCTGTTAGCGTTGGGATTTGGGGATATTGTGGCGATCGATTTTATGGCAAGAATCTTTGCCGCTGACAGTCCCGAAACTGCCCAAAGGGCTTGTCTAATAGGCTGTGTGGGAACTTTAATTATCGGCATTCCGTTTTCGTTGATTGCTCTGTCTGCACCTCAAATTCTCGCTTCGGCCGGGATTACCCCCGATGGACCGCTCCTTTATGCTCTCCTCGATGGTATAGTACCTCCCCTGCTGGGATTATTAGTCATCGTCGCCATTCTTTCCGCGTCTCTTTCTACCGCTGATGGTGCAATTTTGGGTACTTCTTCCGTAATTGCTCATAATATTATTGGTATCCGCCATGACGACCACAACGCAGCAGGAGACAGGCTGTTAATGATTACCCTCGTCATGGCTTTTGTAATTACCACTTTAGGAGTGATTTTTGCTTTAAAAGTTCCTCAAACTGGAGTTCTACTACTGCTAGCTTTCGATCTGGGATTTGCAGGGTTGGTAGTACCCCTAGCAGGTGGAATTTACTGGTCTAAAGCAACTTGGCAGGGTGCCCTATCCTGTATTATTCTGGGTTCGCTGACGCGGCTGATACTATTTGTATTGATGCCTACTACTTTCGGGATCGATAATACACTGTTATATATTCCTAACAGTATTTTTACTGCTGATTTCGATGGTTTCCCCACTATGATTAGTCCTTTGGTGGGATTGGTCGCATTTATTCTCGTCTCCAATATAACTGGAGGAAGTAAAATTACTAGACAGAGCGTGCGGTCTGAAGAAAGAGAAGCTCAATTGTATCGCAGTTAAAATTATGGCGATCACTTCTAGTAATTCTATCCCAAAATATCGGTCAAGAGCACCGATTAAGTAACTTCTGGGCTGAAATTATTACCCAGTAATGATTTCAGCTTGCATTTCACCCCCCCAGGGTTTTACCAAAATAACCAGGTGCACAAAATTAATTACACATTGTTAAAAACTCAAAACCTTACACTGTAAGGGTTACAGAGATTGGGAATAGGTAATTAATTTTGTTTAGGTGCTTAAAATGATCTAAATTCATACTTCAATATCTTGATTAAGCACCTAAACAAAATACTTTATTATCTACCCATAATAAAAGTCATGTACCTCAAATTATGGTTTTTTTATACTTTTTCAAAAGTTAGTAATAAATACCAAAAAGCGATCGCTTACAGCTCCTAGCGATCGCTTTTTGATTACCCTTCTAATCATTATTGGGGTAATTCATAAATCAATCTAATCGAGCAGGTTAATTTCCAGAGCTGCATCAAAGCTGTGGTATATCGGCTTCAACAGCAGAGCCACAGTATTCAAGTCGGTCAATCTTTAATTCTCGCCCAGAGCGGATGTCTTCCATCGGTGATTTACATTCAGGGCAAGCATATTGACTATCAATCTCAGGCCGATAGTCTTGTTGACACTGATGGCAAAAGGCAATTAAGGGGGTTTCCTGAATCACCAGTTTTGCACCAGACAAAAAGGTGTTGGAAATTTGAGCTTTAAAGGCGAATTCCAAACTCACAGGTTCGACACCAGTGAACTGGCCTACTGTCAGATGGACGCAGGAAATTTTGGGTCGCTCTGGCTGTGCTTGCCACCAATTGCGCAAGGTCACAATTAGTGCCTTGGTCATGTCAGTTTCATGCATTGTTAAAATCCACCTTCAAGTCCACTCTACTAATTCCGGCTGCGCTTCTGGATGAATGTAGGAGGGTTTTTCCTGGCGCGGCAGTTGACCGGATAGCACTAGGTGCCCCATTGTGTCACAGATGACGCGAGTTGCCATCAGGGCAGTGATGTCGCTGATGTCATAGGGCGGTGAGACTTCCACTACTTCCAAACCGCAAACAGGAGCCTGCTGAACTATCTTGCCCAGTAGATACAGAGCTTCCCGGGGGAGCAGTCCGCCCGGTTCGGGCCAGCCTGTACCAGGAACAAAACCAGCATCGATACAGTCAATATCGAAGCTGATATAAATGCAGTCGGTACCGTCTAGTGCCCGTTCGAGGGCAAACTCTACCGCTGCATCCAATCCCATTTCAGTGATATCGGTTACTGTCAGGATATTACTTGCCCGCTCCCGACAAACTTTGACTCCCTGGCGAGGTACTTGCCAACCGCCAATGCCCAATTGCACTAAGTTCTTGGCTGGAGCATTCCTCATGTTAGTTGCATGAAACCAAGGGCAGGTGTGCATCCGCTCATCCAGGTCAGTTTCCTGGGTATCTACATGGCGATCAAAGTGGATAATCCCAACTTTCTTGTCCCCTAAGTGCCGACAAATACCCCGAACGGTAGGAAATCCGATGGAATGATCCCCTCCCAAAATGATGGGAAACGCTCCAGAGCTGAAGATGTGAGCAATGCCCTTAGAAATTTGGTCAAATGACTTTTCGTTGTTGGCTGGAATTGTAAAAATATCTCCCACGTCACAGAGAGTAATTTGCTCTCGTAGGTCAATCCCCAACTCAAAGTTGTAAGGGGTGTACAAAGCAGAAATGCGGCGAATGCCTTGGGGACCAAAGCGGGTTCCAGGGCGATAGGTGGTTCCCGAGTCGTGGGGAACCCCAACAATGGCCACATCGTATGCCTCAACCTGGCGAACATCTTCGAGATAGGGCGCTTTGAGGAAGGTATTGATCCCAGCGTAGTGAGGTAGTTCACCCCGCGAAAAGGTGGGAATGGTGCGATCGCTAATACTCTCTGCCGCTTCCAGCCCGTATTCGAGCCCCTTTGACACCTCCTGCTGCCATCCCGTCAATGGTAGTTGAGCTTCACGCTCCAGGGCACGTTCCGCCTCAGAAGAATTTGAACTGTTACTGCCTGGGCTTTCAAACAAGGGGTTTTCAGAAGAATTTTCAGTCATTTGCACTCCCGAGAAGTTTTCAAAACATCTTAATCAGCGATTTATAGCGTACATTCCGCAGGTTGGAGATGAAAGCTATGGTATTTTTTAACAAAACTTGCTATCCGGGATGGATAGCGAGACGATAACCTACGACGATTCGTGATATAATAAAGTTGGTCGATGACCCGCCTGACTGACTAAAAGGCTACCTTAAAGGTGTAAAAGTACTAGCAGAGCTCAGGGAAGAGACTTGCCCCGGCTGGTTAGCCATAGATGCTGTAATTCCAAGGTGAGTCTGTCGTAACACTATACATCTGCGGAAGGCGGATGTCTGCCTGTGGACGCTGAGTAAGACCAATTCTAGCGCGGCTTTTTGAGGCGTCGGCGGATGAAGCGGGAAACCCTTTTGACGAATAAGACCGTCCCTGATTTGAGTTGAGAATTGGAAGCCCCAACCGAGAGCGTTGCAGGTTGGGGTACTTCACACTTCTCACCGATAGGTTCTGAAATGATAAACCTACAGATTTCTTGGGAGCATCCCAATTTGGCAAATCCATGGCTCAAACTAACGAGAGTACTAGGGTTTAAAAACATAATTGAAAGTGTTATGGGCAAAAATGGGATGCTCCCGATTTCTTTTACTTGAGTTCGATCTCAGGGAGTTGGCTAAAAGCTAGGGCATGTCTGCTTGGGTCTAAAAACCCTTGGTGTAGCGATGCAGGGGAGCCAAGGGAGGCAGGGGAAGTAGGGGAAGCAATGATAAATTACCACTGTCTTACACCCTACTTTTCTTGATCGAGTAGTTTGCAGACAAATCCTAGAACTGAAGGAAACTGATTTAATCTAATAAACTTGTGGATTCACACAATAGGGTAATCGTTTACCCAAAAGTCCAGCAATAAGATTATTCACCGCCATCGTAGCCATTTGCGATCGCGTTTGGTACGTTGCACTACCAATGTGAGGAGTAATGATCAGATTATCCAAGGTCAACAAAGGACTATCCATAGGAATAGGTTCTGGTTTAGTTACGTCCAGAGCAGCCCCAGCGATTTGACCATTCCTCAGAGCTTGGTACAATGCTTCTGGATCTACGATTGCTCCTCGTGCGGTGTTGATCAAGATCCCTGAGGATTTCATCAGCTCAAACTGGGGAGTACTAAATAGATGGTAGGTTTCTTCAGACAGAGCAGTGTGAATGGTAATAAAGTCTGATTGCCTTAGCAACACGTCGAATTCAGCATACTTTACACCAAGGGATTGTTCTAATTCTGAGTCCCGTCGATGCCGACTGTAATAAAGAATTTCCATATCAAACCCTCGCCCACGACGAGCAACAGCTTGACCAATGCGTCCAAACCCAACAATTCCTAAAGTAGCACCGGTGATGTTTGGTCCTAACAATAAAGTAGGTTCCCAAGTCTGCCAATCACCAGCACGTACAAATTTATCTGCTTCAATCACTCGCCGTGCTGTTGCCATTAGTAACATCCAGGCTAAGTCAGCTGTAGCCTCAGTCAGCACACCAGGAGTATGACCAATGGGGATACCCCGGATGGTGGCAGCAGAGATATCAATGTTGTCGTAACCTACTGCTAATTGGCTGATTACCTTGAGGGATGGTGCAGCTTCGATGATTTGCTTGTCAATGGAATCTGTGAGTAGGCACAGTAAGCCATCGATTTCTTTGACTTTGTTGAGCAATACGTCGTAGGGAGGCGGTTGACGCTCTGGCCAGATTTCGACATTGGCGATTTGGTGGAGTTGTTCGAGTCTGGTATCAGGAAGGCGGCGAGTTATCAAGACTTTGGGTTGAGACATGGGGTGGGTCAGTGCTGAGTAGTTTAGTACTTAGTATTGAGTAGTTTAGTGTAGAAAGGCAAATAGAAAGGTATTGTAATGGGTGATACTCTAGCATAGTGATTCCCCTTAGTTAGACCTGGCTGATTGCATTTTCGCCGAGAACAGGCTGCTTATTATTTAGATTTGGTTGGGCTGTCTGGATTTGCTACGTTCTATCCGAAAGAATTATCTGGGGGCATGAAACAACGGGTTGCGATCGCAAGATCTCTAGCTTGTCATCCTAAGATCCTGCTGATGGATGAACCCTTTGGCGCACTGGATATACAAAATAAGGAAACCATGCAACAGTTTCTACTCCAGATTTGGCAGCGAACGGGTTGCACTATATTAATGATTACCCATGATGTAGAAGAGGCTAATTATCCTGACATGATATTAACGGTTGACAGCGAGGCAGCGCGGTCTTGGGGAGGCAGCGCGGTCTTGGGGAGGCAGCGCCGCCAAAGGGGGTTCCCCCCACTCGCTATTGCCGTGGTCTCCCCCACTCGCTATTGCCGTGGTTTCCCCCACTCGCTATTGCATCAAGACAGTGAACTATCAACCGTTAAGGGTCAATCGGTCAATCGTCAACGAAAAAAGACATCAACTAATACAAAACAAACCTAACTGCAAATGCGATCGCAAACACTAACCCCTCATTATTGAAAGTATGAAATGTGTGTGAATCGTAGGCCATGACTATCTAATGGGGTGCATCTTTCCTTAAACTTTGACTTAAGCTTTGACTTAAGCTTTTCTGATTAATTATCAGAACTAAACCCATCAATGGCCTCAATCAACCTATCAATTTCATCCGGCTGGGTGAAGTAGTGAACACAGGCACGGACACAGTCTGGGTCTCGGAGAGTTCGTAGCAAAAAGCCTTGCTGCTCCAGAAACTCTACTAAGGTGTTATGGCGCTTGCCATTAGTCAACACAAAGGACACCAGACCAGCTTTGGGTGGTGAAGTAGCCAAACAGCTGACTGCTTCTAACTTGGATAAGCCTTGCCATAGGTATTCACTCAATTGACAAATTTGGTGATAACGTTCCTCAGCAGTTCCCCATTGCTGATGAATTGCGATCGCACTACGTAATCCTCCATACAGGGGATAAGCCGAGGTAGCCACTTCAAATCTCTGTCCATCTGGTTGCCAATCCACAGGTTTCCCAGCTTTATCCAGAATAATCCCCCGCCAACCAATAAATGTAGGATTGAGGCGGCTTTTGGCATCTGGACTTACATAGAGACCTCCAACTCCTGCTGGGCCACACCACCACTTGTGACCGGTAAAGGCATAGAAATCTACCCCCACTTCGGTTAAATTTAAGGGCAAAGAACCTACTGACTGAGCTGCATCCACGAGAACCCTAACCAATTGGCTACTCTGATCGTAGTTGTGACACACTTGAGTAATATCCTTGAGTGGCAATACTTGACCGGTATTCCACAGTAGATGACTCAATACCACCAATCGCGTCTGAGGTCGTAAGTATTGCTCAATAGTTTTAGTGGGGTCTCCCTGATTTAGAGTTGCCATAATTGGACAAGTAGATACCTCTACCTGATACCGACGGGAAATTTCCTGGGCAGTAGCGATAATGCCTTGGTGTTCACAATCACTCATCAGGATATGATCACCCGGTTGCCAATCAATCCCCCACATCGCAATATTGCAGCCAACGGTCACATTTTCTGTGAGGGTGATCGTTTCTGCTGATGTCCCCAACTCTGATGCGATCGCACTTCTAGTTTTGTGGGATTCCTCGGTAACCCAGTCATTGACTTTACCAGAGAATGGGCCATAGCGCTGCAGATACTCATAGGCTTGTTGGATAGCATTTAGAGATGCCAGAGGCAGAGTCCCTTGGCCCCCAAAATTGAAATAGGCTTTGTGGGCTAATGCCGGAAATTGCTGTCGGTGGATTTCCCGTGGAGTTGCTGTAGGAGATATACCAGTCATGAGCATTTTAGTCATTCCCGTGGTATTTTATCTTATTAGCCCCGTGGACAAGCTAAAATTTTTTGGATATATTGAACTAAGACATATGTCTTAATTTAAACAGCGCAAATTTAGTGCATTTCTACAGCTCTGCTTGAGCTTGTCAAGTGCATATGTATAAAATTTAAGCAATTCCTCAGTTGACGGTAGCTAACACTAATCCGTTGGTCTTGGGGTTATTTTATTATGTATGCTCCAGTCAACTGACTCTACTACTGTCTTTGGATTAAGTCCATAGCAGTAAGCTAGAACCGGTCTAATTAGCCGTATTAATTATAAAAGTTTTATAAAAGTTTTATAAAACTTTTATAAAACTTTTATTTTTTACTAGGTCAATGAAAATCAAACTTGACTAAACTTGAAAAGTTTATTGAATTGAACGTTTTTTGTTGAGTTGACCCTATTGGACAGTCAACAGTCAATAGTAAACCAATAGTCAACAGTCAACAAGTTCATGATTAGATTATAGTGTTAAACACCAATTAATTGAACTATGAGTAAAGTTTTGATTGTTGAAGATAACCTGGCTCAGTTAGAGTTAATGGCTAGATACCTACGGGAAAGTGGTAACACAGTTATTTGTATTGCCGATGCTAAAGATGCTTTGGATAAGGCAGTAACGGAAAAACCTGATGTTATAGTTCTAGATATAGTTATGCCAGGAATGAGTGGCTTTGAGTTGTGCCGCAGCCTGAAGAACCATCGGGATACCACTAGCATTCCCATTGTTATTTGTTCTTCTAAAAATCAGGACATCGACCGTCTATGGGGTATGAAACAAGGGGCTGATGCCTATCTCACCAAACCTTTTTCTAAACAGCAGCTAGTGGACATTGTTAAGTTGGCTGTGGTTTGAGTCATCAGTTGATTCACATCATTTGATTCATAGGAGTCATAACACTAATTAGCCCCTAATAATTTATCTCTTAAAAGAGATAAAAGTAATAGATAAAAATCGATTTAATTTAAATTAATTTATTTCTGTTATTATTATTGCGATTATTTTTTTTTTGTGGCTAGCGATATTACAGGCAACACAGTACTGTCATAAAAATTATAGCATTTATCATCAAATAGGTGAAGTCCACAAGTTTTGGATTTTAGGGAACAGGGAACTTCGGATCAGGGCACAGGGTAAAAATAGGTGTCTGTACCTCATTAATATGAGCTCCGCTATAAAAAAAATAAAATTTATTCTATTTTATTGAAATCACAAAAAATTCAAATAAAAAAAATAATAAGATACTTATAATTTTTTTTATTTTTTTTTAATTAAACTAGTTGGATAGTTACTTAATAATGACAGGTAGACAATTGCGCCCCGTAATCAAGCCAACGACTACCCTCAGAATTTCTTATTCTCAACAAAGCAAAAAATCACGCCTACAATGGTTTTATAACTTACCAGTTAGGAGTAAGCAAATTGTTAGTTTGTTTTCCTCCGAAGTAATCTCTGTGGCTGCACTAATGGGTGTAGGAGCAATATTAATTATATTCGGAGGAAGAGCACAATTACGTGGACAAGCTCAGTCAGAATTGGCTGTCACAGAAATCAACTACAACATTAAAATCAACCAAATGGGGTTTGGTTTCCGTGGTCAATCGGAAAATACTGCTATTATTGAAGCTGCTCTTGCCCATAGTAGAAATCAGTTATTGTCCAAGTCATTAAAGGGACAAGTTAAGCAGATTCTCCAGAATGAAGTTAAGGCTCGCCAGATTGAATATGCCACTCTGGTGGACAAAGATTTACGAATTATTGTTAATGCTAATGCTGACCGGAAAGAAGAAAGGTTTGATCCCAATAACCTGGTTAGTCAAGTCCTCAAGCAGTCTCAGCAAATTACAGCCAATCAAATTGTAAGCTGGGAAGAATTAAAAAAAGAATCACCCCCTTTGCCTGAGGGGTTGATCAAGCAAGATGCCCTAAAGCAAGGTGCCCTAATTCGTTACACGGTCACACCAGTAAAAGACCGAAAAACTGACGAGGTGATTGGTGCTTTGGTTTCTGGGGATATTGTTAATGGCAAGGAACCGATTGTCAAGGAAACCCTGAAAACCTTTAACGGAGGCTACAGTGCTGTTTATTTGCGTCAGCCTTCGGGAGAATTTGCTTTAGTAACAGCCTTAGACCAAGGTAAAGCTGCCAATTTGGAGCAAGCCCAATCTGATCTTCCCTTACCTAACCAATCCCTACTTGAGAAAGCTGTTAATGTTGGTAAAGTGGGCGAGTTAGTTACCGACCGTCAGAAGGTAGGAGAGCAAACCTACACCATGGCAGCAAAAGCTCTAATGGATTCTCAGGGAGAACCGGTGGCAGTATTAGTCCGGGGGACTAGCGAATCTGACCTGAATGATTTTCTTACAGGTAGCCTACTGGTACAAGGGTCGATTGGGTTCTTGGCATTAGCAATAGATGTATTTTTGGCAATTCTGCTGGGGCGGTCTATTGCTGAACCGATTAAAAGGCTACACCAGACTACCCATAAATTTGCAGCAGGCGATCGCCAAACCCGTGCTGAGGTAATAGCTACTGATGAACTTGGTCAACTGGCAGATACCTTCAATAAACTTGCTGACAACATCGTATCTAAGGAAGAAGCTCTCGCTCAACAGGCTTTTCTGCAGCAAGCCATAGCGGAGCGCTCCCAGTTATTGGCTGAGTTTACCAGCCTTATTTATAAATCTGTGACATCAGAAAATATCCTCAGTACCTCAGTAGATGGAGTTCGCAGCATCTTGCAAACCGACCGGGTGGTGATCTATAGATTCAATGAAGGGTGGGATAGTGGAACAATCATGGCGGAATCCGTAGCACCTGGTTGGATTCAAGCCATGGGGAAATTTATCAATGACCCATTGCGGCCAGGGTCTGTGGATCGGTTCAGAAGCGGGCGAGTTTGGGTTTGCCATAACGTTTATGAAGCTAGCTTAACGGGCTGCCACTGTGAGATTCTCGAACGGCTACAGGTCAAAGCCAACATAGTTGCGCCCATTTTGCATGAGGAGGAACTGGTAGGTTTATTATGTGCTCACCAGTGTTCTGAGCCACGGGACTGGCAGCCAGAAGAGGCGGATTTATTAAAGCAATTGGCGATTCAGATTGGCTTTGCCCTCAACCAAGCTGATCTGTTTGAACAGTTACAACAAGCACGAGTAGACGCGGACTTAGCGCTAAAGAAAGCAGCATCAACCTCTGACCAAATCGAACAAGCACGCCGGGCGGCGGAGTTAAATGCTATTGAACAACGTCAGCAAAAAGAAGCACTCCAGCACCAAGTACTGGAACTTTTGTATAATGTGGAAAATGCTGCCAAGGGAGACCTCACAGTCCGGGCGGAAGTGGGTGAGGGGGAAATTGGTACAGTGGCGGACTTCTTCAATGCCCTGATTGAAAGTTTGCGGCAAATTGTGATCCAGGTCAAACTTGCCTCGACCCAAGTTAATACTGCTGTTGCTGCTGATGAACAGGCAGTGGGTGAATTAGCCCAGCAAGCCATCGAGCAGTCAGATAAGGTTACCAACACTCTAAGCTCTATTGAGCAGATGATGTACTCGATTGAAGCCGTCTCAAAAAATGCCCGCCAAGCAGCAGACGTTTCTCACATCGCCTCAAACGCTGCCCTTACTAGTGGGCAAGCCATGGATAGCACAGTTAAGACTATTGTAAATTTGCGAGAGACTGTAGTCAACACAGCAAAAAAAGTAAAGCTGCTAGGGGAATCTTCTCAGGAGATTGCTAAAGTAGTGGGGTTGGTACAGGAAATAGCCGTACAGACTAATTTACTGTCAGTCAATGCTGGGATTGAAGCGAGCCGTGCGGGAGAAGAGGGAGAAGGGTTTCGAGTGATTGCGGAACAAGTGGGTAGACTAGCAACCCAGTCAGCCAATGCCATCAAAGACATTGAACAGGTGATTGACACCATTCAGCAGGAAACCCAAGAGGTGGTCAAAGCCATGGAAGACGGAAAAAAACAAGTGGTTGATGGAACCCAAATGGTTTTCAAGGCTAAACAGAGCCTAGAAGAAATTGTTGCCGTCTCCCATGAGATTGACCAGTTAGTCCAATCTATTTCTAACGCCACAGTTTCCCAAGCCAAAACATCTCGGGACGTTACTGACTTAATACAGGAAATTGCTGCCACCTCCCGACAAACCTCTCATTCTTCTGGGGAAGTCTCTCAATCCCTACGAACAACTGTAGAGGTTGCCCAGAAGTTGCAGATGTCCGTTGGTCAATTTAAGATTGGTGACGAATAGCTGAGGAGCTGAGGAGGTGGGAAGCAATCTTTTACATTTCCCCTTTTGCCTACAAGCCTTTTGCCATTAGAGGTGCTTTTCGAGAGTATTCCCCAAGGTAGTTTTGGGGACTGCACCCACCACCATATCTACTCGTTGACCTCCCTTGAAAATCATCAACGTTGGTATGCTGCGGATACCATAATCACCTGCCACCTTAGGATTTTCGTCGGTGTT
>NZ_JAAHGN010000540.1:0-5027 GCF_010672485.1 Moorena sp. SIO2C4
TCCTCCTGCGGCAGCTGAGGCCAAGCGACCCAGGGGTACATCAACTGTACCATTAGCTGTATCCATCGTGGCAGTTCCTTCTGGTTTCAATCCCAAAGCTTTTGCCATTTTTGGGGTAATTGTCACGACGGATGCTCCTGTATCAACCACCATTTCAAAGGTTCGTTTACCATTAAAAGTGACATCAATCACAGGAGTGTTATAGACTCGGCGTTTGATCGGGATTGTAATCACTCCTGAACTGTTTTGCTTTGATATGCCACAAAGTTTGCCAAGGTCAATCAGATTGCCATTGGCATCCCGCATGAAACAGGGTAAATCGATTTGAGCCTTAGAAACAGCAGGAGTCAGGGTGCTGGTTGTGATTACAAATAATGTTGTTAATAGTTGGATTGGTAAATAGGGTTTCACCTGATTTATCTACTCCAGTATTTTGATTAGTACAAACTTTTAGGAAGGATTAAGGATGAAGGCTGACTCTGGACTTATCGCCTAATCCTAGATTACCCAGGGAAACTCTTAAACCAACACTACTCTTAGAGAGAGTTTATAGATACACTTTAATAATAGCTAATCGGTAATAAATCAATTAGCAGATAGGGAATCGTTGTTGGCTCGTTATCGGGAAAAGTTTGGGGAGTTATGCTGATAGCTGGCACTATTACAAAAAAACTTAATAAAGGAAGTCATAACAATCGATTTGAGTACTGAAATCGATGCAGCAAGGGAACAGGGGAGTCAGCGCCAGCTGCACATCGACCATCGGCCAGCAATCCCCACTAGGTCAGGGATTGCCCATTGGCGCACGCTACGCGATTGGCCGTAGGCCACGCTAAAAGCGATCGCCTTTAGTGCTCAAACAGTTGAGCTAGCAATGGGCTAACTGTCTATTGTGATAGTGCGATCGCACTCAAGTGTGGCCACTATCGGTTATTCAGAACTATCTTCTGCCACATTGGTGGACTCAGACTCTTCGGTCTCTACTGCCTGTTGTTCCGATATTTCCTCGACCACAGTAGTGGATTGATATTCCCTTGGTGCTACCGCCTTTTGTTCATAACTATCTTCGACCACAGTAGTGGACTCAGACTCCCCGGTCTCTACTGCCTGTTGTTCCGATATTTCCTCGACCACAGTAGTGAATTTATATTCCCTTGGTGCTACCGCCTTTTGTTCATAACTATCTTCGACCACAGTAGTGGACTCAGACTCCCCGGTCTCTACTACCGCTTCTTCCAATATCTCATCAACAACAGTAGTGGACTCAGATTCCCTTGGTGCTACCGCCTTTTGTTCATAACTATCTTCGACCACAGTAGTGGACTCAGACTCCCCGGTCTCTACTACCGCTTCTTCCGAGATCTCCTCAACAACAGTAGTGGACTCAGATTCCTTTGGAGCTACCACAGGTTTCTCTGATGTAATGTCGAGTTTCTCTGGCGCTTCAGGTGAGGGGCTAGGGGTGACAGCGGAACGTCCGAAGAAACTGCCAAAGCGACTCCAGATGTTTAATTTTGCCTTTTTTGACGGTTCAGGTAGAGGGGTTACTGATTCAGCCCCAGTAGTTGCTTCCTCAACTGGTGCTGGGGTTTCACTGGCAGGAACTAGCTCTTCTGCTTCCAAAGTTGTTTCCACCTCAGGTAGGTTGGACTCAACCTCAGGAGTTGGTTCCTCCAGAGTTATTGGTAGTTCACTGGGTGTTACAGATTCCTCTAGTTCTGGTATTTGCTCTGTTTCAGTGGGTGCTAATTCCCCTGGTGGTGTAGTGTCTTCTTCTGTAGTTTCTTGTTCTAAGGAGGTCGGTTCAGAGGTGAGAGGTTCTTCAACTATCGGAACAACCGAGGGTATTGGTGTTGGCTCTACTGTAGGCGAAGTAGTCAATGATGGACTCGGAGCTGGTGTCTCTTCTGGTACAGGTATTGGGGTTGCCGGTGGCTGATAGTTGGGGTCTACAATACCACCAGCTTGCTCAGCCGAGAGTTGACCCAATACTAGGTGGGAAAGGGTGTCTTCACCGTTAGGCTGGTAGTTAATCACCTGTACTGTGTTGTTGAAAACATTCTTGACTGGGTTGCCCTGTCCATCGAGAAACTCTAACTCTACCCAGTTTTTGCCCTCTTTAAACCCTGTCAGATAAATCGATTCCCAACGGTCGAGTAGGAAACTTTGACCGTTCACAGTAACCCGAATCTGCCAATCAACACTATCATCATCTAGATTGTCTTGAGCCACTAGCTGGAGAGGGGTATTACTCAAGGGGGTATTCGTCAAATAGAAGTCCAGCAGAATCGGCTCTGCTCCGTAGTCGCCTTTTGGAACGTTGTAAGTTAGGAGTGGCAGCGCTGGATCTGGGTTGTTGTCGTCAGTTTTAGTAAAGATATGAAATGTGGTCTGGGCATAGGCACCTTGATTTTTGAAGCTCTCATCCCAGGGGCGAGAGGCAAATGCCCGCAGGGTATGGGTGCCAGGGGATAAATCCTCTAGGATTAGAAGTTGGTCTAGGTCATAGATGGCTTGGTAAGGTTGGTTGTCCAGGATGACGTTCAGATGAGGACCTATACCTAGATCGGGATCTTGGAAAATTGGCAAGTCCTGAACCTGAAATTTCACTGATACTGTTGTATCTTCAAGCACCATGTCATCACCAGGTCTGACAATGATGACTTGAGGCTGGTAAGCCTCTAGGCTCTGACTAAGCTCTTGAATAGCTAGGGGTGGCCCTACTTCTGATAACTGATTAACTTGGTTGGTTTGGGAGCTGGCATCGATGCCAAACCGCTTCGATGTCTTGATGCGATCGCTACCGCAGGCCACCAGACCCCAAACTAAAATCGTTGTGATTAGGAAGAAAAAAAGTCTTTTCACCATGATTATCTGGCTGTTCCTACCCAACAAGCCATCTCCTTTGATCACCAGCCTTTAATCTTAACTTACAGGTTGACCTCTAGTCTTGCTCCTTGTCTTTAGGTGTTGGTCTATGAGCGTTGGGGTTGCCTATTGGCAGGATGATCAAGTCTGTTCTAACTTTCCCCCTCTTGGTGCGCATTTCCTTGGCAAGGTTACCTAGCCTGGGTCCCACCGCTCTTCCAAGTGTTCCGCTTTTCTATAAATCTTCCGCTTCTCTATCAACCATACCCCTACACCTTCAACCCTTGAGGGTCGTCCGTCTAGATCGGGGACACTTTTTTCAAAAAATATTTAGCATTTATTTACATTTTTTAACATTTTGAAAAAATTATCATTGAATTTTTCTATAGTTAGTTTTGATTTGTTGTGATGGCGGCTTAGACACAAACAGTGGTATACCTATTAATACTGCTAATTGAGAATAGTTAACGATTATCCAAAAAATTGTTAACTATTTTTAACTGAATTCAAAAAGCGCCTGAAGCAAGACCTATTATCTTCTAAGGGAGGTATCCGTTTTGACGTAAATTCAGAACAGGTCCTTGCTTCGGTTAGAAAGCAGTGATTAAAAAAGTGCTTTCTTATCCATAAAAATAAAACTCCCCTAGGGGTATTAGTCGTTCCTTGTCTAGAGAGGAGATTCCTCATGCCACTCGAGGTCGATAACGACCCGGTACCAGCTTCCTTTGAGAAGTGGGGTAAGCCAGGTCATTTTGATCGAACCCTAGCGAGAGGTCCCAAAACCACCACTTGGATTTGGAACCTTCACGCTAACGCTCATGATTTCGATAGTCATACCAGTGACTTAGAAGACGTTTCTCGCAAAATATTTAGTGCACACTTCGGTCACCTAGCCGTTGTCTTTGTCTGGTTGAGCGGCATGTACTTCCATGGTGCTCGTTTTTCTAACTACGAGGCATGGCTGAGTGATCCCACTAGTATTAAGCCCAGTGCTCAAGTGGTTTGGCCCGTTGTTGGTCAAGGCATTTTGAATGGGGATGTTGGTGGGGGCTTCCACGGCATCCAAATCACCTCTGGTTTCTTCCAGCTGTGGCGTGCTTCCGGTATCACCAATAGCACCCAACTGTACGTAACAGCCATTGGTGGTCTGGTAATGGCAGCCCTGATGCTATTTGCTGGCTGGTTCCACTACCACAAGAAGGCTCCGAAACTGTCATGGTTCCAGAACGTGGAGTCGATGATGAACCACCACTTACAAGTGCTGCTGGGCTGCGGCTGCCTGGGTTGGGCAGGTCACCAGATCCATGTGTCTTTGCCCATCAACAAGCTCTTGGATTCTGGGGTGGCTCCTAGTGAGATTCCACTGCCCCATGAGTTCATATTAAATAAGGGCTTGATGGCAGATCTTTATCCCAGTTTTGCTAAGGGCATAACCCCCTTCTTCACCCTGAACTGGGGCGTCTACTCTGACTTCCTCACCTTCCATGGTGGTCTGAATCCAGTAACCGGTGGATTGTGGTTGTCAGATACCGCTCACCATCACCTAGCTCTAGGAGTCCTGTTTATCATTGCTGGCCACATGTACCGTACTAATTGGGGTATTGGTCATAGCATGAAGGAAATTCTAGAAGCTCATAAGGGTCCGTTCACTGGCGAAGGACACAAAGGTCTTTATGAAATCCTGACTACGTCTTGGCATGCCCAGCTAGCCATTAACCTAGCCATGCTAGGCTCCCTGACCATAATTGTGGCTCATCATATGTACGCGATGCCTCCGTATCCGTACCTTGCCACAGACTATGGTACTCAGCTGTGCCTATTCACCCACCATATGTGGATTGGTGCCTTCTGTATTGTAGGAGGTGCAGCCCATGGTGCTATTTTCATGGTGCGGGACTATGACCCAGCCAAGAATGTGAACAACCTACTAGACCGCGTGATCCGTCACCGGGATGCCATTATCTCTCACCTAAACTGGGTGTGTATCTGGTTGGGTTTCCATGCCTTTGGTCTTTACATTCACAACGATACGATGCGCGCTTTGGGTCGCCCTCAGGATATGTTCTCTGATACGGCGATTCAGCTACAGCCAATCTTTGCCCAGTGGATTCAAAACATCCACAACCTAGCGCCGGGAGGAACTGCTCCCAATGCTTTGA
>NZ_JAAHGN010000541.1:0-5009 GCF_010672485.1 Moorena sp. SIO2C4
TTAGAGACTTTACCAAACCCCAATCGAATCAAGTTACAAGAAGCCTTAAGGAATAAAAATTTTAGTTACTCAGGTGTAACTGGGACAGTCAAATTCAAACCAGATGGTAACCGCATCGGGTTTTGCCAGACCCGGCACCAGCAACAACTAACAACGGACCACAGAAATGTTCAACGGCTTGAAGTTGGGAAGGGTTGAGGTGGCTCAGGAAATCAGGGGTTGTACTCATAGGGGCGGATAAAATGCGATCGCAGATCTATCTAGATCTATTTATCTTATAGCTGAGCTTATTCTAATGTTTTGTTTTGCCACTGTGATTCTAAAAATCCCATGATCTAGCAGCACTAAATTGTCCATGAACACTTTCCCGATTCTCTACTCCCGATTCCCGATTCTTGACCAAACAAAAATAATGGGTTTCAAGCCCCGCCCTTCTAGGGCGGCTTTGAGCATGTCATCCCACTTATTGAGCTAACGCTTGCACCTTTATTCAAAAATGTGTTATCCTGAGCTTAAGGAGGAAAGCCAATTGTTTAATTTAACCTACGAGTTTAAACTGAAGCCAACTGCCAAGCAAGTCTCTTTATTTGAAGACTGGTTGGAGCAATGCCGCAAGGTTTATAACTACGCTTTAGTCGAACGCAAGGACTGGTATAAGTCTCGTAGCTGTCAAATTAACGCCTGCTCTCTCCCTAGGGAATACATTATCCCAGCCGATGCTAAACGTCCTACTTATGCCAGTCAGTGTCGTGGTTTAACTGCTGCCAGAAAAGCTATTGAAGAATTAAGAGCTGTTCAAGTTCATGTCTTGCAACAAACACTCAAAAGGTTAGAAAAAGCCTTTGTAAGTATGTGGGAACAAGGACATGGCTTTCCTCGCTTTAAGAAGCAGGGACAAATGCGGTCTTTTGTCTTTCCACAACTAGGAGTCAAGCCCCTTGAAGCTAACAGAGTAAAACTACCCAAGATTGGTTGGGTGAAGATGAGGCAATCACGGGAGATACCCGCTGATGCTGTAGTCAAGCAAGCTAGAGTAGTCAAGAGATCCTCCGGTTGGTATGTGATGCTCACTCTAGCATGGGATGTAGATGTTCCCCAAGTCATGCCTCACGGAGAAGCCTTGGGGATTGATGTCGGAATTTCACATTTTGTTGCTGTTAGCAATGGTGCTTTGTTTCCTAATCCACGCCCTTTCAAACGCCTTGAACGCAAGCTTAAATTGCTGCAAAAGAGGGTAAGTAGGAAGCGCATTGGAAGTAGAAACCGTGTGCTCGCACAAAAGAAAGTCAGTAAGTTACACGAACGAATTGCTAACGTCAGAAAAGATTACCACTGGGAATTAGCTCATAATCTCTGTGATTGGGCTGGAATGATCTTTGTTGAAGATCTAAATCTTAAAGGGTTGGCCAGAGGGATGTTGGGTAAGCACTGCTTGGATGCAGGATGGGGACAGTTTTTCCAGATATTAGAGCAATGTTGTTTTAAGCGTGGCGTCTATTTTCAAAAAGTAGACTCCAAAAAGACTAGTCAGATCTGTCCCAACTGCTTAACTGAAACTGGGAAAAAGACGTTAGCTGAGCGTGTTCATCATTGCGAAGATTGCGGCTACACAACCAGTAGAGATGTTGCAGCCGCTCAAGTAGTCGCTATGCGCGGACTTGCAGCCGTGGGACACACGGTCAAGATGCTTTCTGAGGGTAAATTCGTTGGAATCCCTTTGAAGAAAGAATCCCCGTCCTTCAAGGGCGGGGAGTGTCAATAGATGGTTTACACACGCCCCCTCGCTCGCTTAATTGAAGAGCTACAACGCCTGCCTGGAGTTGGTCCAAAGACTGCCCAACGACTAGCCCTTCATATCCTCAAGCGTCCAACACCGGAAGTCAAAGCCCTAGCGCAAGCGTTGGTGGAAGCCAAACAACAAGTTGGTTTCTGTAGAGTATGCTTTCACTTGTCTGCTGAACCCGTCTGCCAAATTTGCCGCAATTCCAACCGGGACGAGAAGACTATCTGTGTAGTTGCCGACTCAAGGGATGTGATTGCCATCGAAAAAACCCGCGAGTACCGAGGTAAATACCACGTTCTGGGAGGAGTGATCTCCCCCATGGATGGCATTGGTCCAGAACAACTCCATATCCAGCAACTTGTACAACGAGTCAGCCAGAAAACGATTCAAGAAGTCATTTTAGCCATCAATCCCAGTGTAGAAGGGGAGACAACCACACTATATATAGGTCAACTGATCAGGCCGTTTACCAAAGTGACCCGGATTGCCTTTGGTTTACCCATGGGGGGAGACCTAGAATATGCAGATGAAGTAACCTTAGCTAGAGCCTTAGAAGGACGCCGTGAGTTGGAGTAATTGGACTAAGAATTAGTGAAGGATGAATGATGAAGTAAGAACATACTTCATCCTTTATACTTGCATAAACTACTTCAACTTTTGCTTAATAAAGGTCACCAGCTGACCTAATTGTTTCTTCAAGGCATCAATTTCTTTCTGCATTTTGGCAACCTTTGCCTTCAACTGTGCAATTTCTTGAGCTGATGCGACTGAGGACTGATCGGTAGCTGCACTAATTGTTGGTGGTGCAGGAGTTGCTGGTCGCTTCTTAGCCTTTTGCATAGATTCTTTGATAGCGTCCGTCAGCTGCTTTTTATTAAAAGGCTTTTCAATAAAGGCAAAATACTTAAAAGGTTCTTTAATTTTAGCAGTTACCTCTTCTTTTCGACCTGACATTAATACCAGAGGAATTCTTTGTAATTTAGGCTCACTTTGAAGTTTATCAAAAATCTCAAATCCACTCATTTTTGGCAGGATAAAATCTAACATTATAAAGTTAGGTTCTTCCTGGTAAATTAAATTAATTCCCTCCACCCCATCTTTAGCTTCGAGGACTTCAAACCCCGGAGGTAACATCTCTTTGACACGCTTGCGGATTACCGTACTATCATCGATTACCAGGATTTTATGACTTGCCACGACTGACTCCTTTCCAAGGTAGTTTGAGGTAATTTTAAAAAAACAAATGTTGAATGAAGCGACTGTCGCCGACTCCAGAGGCTAATGTGGACACCCTAACTTAGGATCAGGGGAGTGCCCGTTTGCCTAGCGATGATCGACAAGTCACGACCTACCCAACTAAGATAACTCAGCCCTATCAATCTATAGGCATACCCCTATAAAAAGGTGTGGGAGATGTGACAATCTATCCCTACTTAGTGCCATTTTACGGTAAGATTATACACCCGTTCGGGGTGAATGGGTGTTGAGGCTCCCCCGGTCACCCCTAATATCAATTCTGGTTGAATACCCATCAATTTTGGGGGGCGCGGGGAGGGTGGGGAGGGTGGAAAGTGTGGGGAGATGGGAACCCACCCCTAACCCCTCCCAGGAGGGGAATATGGGGAGATGGGGGAAATTTTTATTAAGGGTAATTATCCTGACATGATATAAGCGATCGCATTCCGATGCAAACTACTTGATCTGGTTCAGTTACGATTAACCAGTTAGGATTACGGCCTAATTTTACCCTACACCCAGTCACTCCACACTCTAACCAGGGACTGATTCCTCGGTGTAATCAAAACAACTTAACTGCCAATCTTTTCTTTCGACAACCAACGAGGCAAAGTAACCCGGCGCAGGGGTTAAACCAGCTATAGACCAAGGGTAAACTGCCTGAGGGTCTTTGTTGATGCTCAGCAAGGCAGTCGGTTCAGCTGGATTTACAGAAACTTCCACTTGTTCCAAGCCAGCTAGTCCTTCACCAATTGCTTTGAGATAGGCTTCCTTACTCGTCCATCCCTGAAAAAATGCCTTGTGCTTTTGCTCCTCAGACACAGAACAAATCACGGCATACTCTTGGGGGGAAAAGAAACGTTGAGCGAGTTGCTCAGCATCTGGCATTGGTCGCAGATATTCTAGGTCAACGCCAATGCGCTGATCCCGGGTAATAGCATACAGAATTAGTCCATGAGAGTGAGAAACATTAAAACGGAGTCTTCTGCCCCCAGAGGTTTCCTGGAGTGCTGGCTTGCCCCGCTTTCCATAACAAAACTCCACTTGGCGTGGGTTCATGGCCAAATAGCGACCCAAGATTTGGCGCAAAAGACCCCGACCTGCTATAAAATGCTTCCGATCCCGCTCAAAGTAAAATCGCTGAGCTCTTTGCTGCTCGTCCTCAGAAAGAGTAGTTGCCAATTTTTCAATCAATAATTCACTCAGCTCCAACTGCGCACGCCAGAGATGGACATCATGGTTCAATAGTTGCAAATCTGTTGGGGGAAGTAGCCACACTGGGGTCATGGTTCAAGAAAAACTTATTAAGCTTAGCAGTTTCACAGTTACACCCAATAGTCAAATTTCATAAATTTAATGATTTTTACAGATACTCAACAAGTTGGTTTAGTATTAAAGTTAATGTAAAGATGTTAAGCTTCCGTGAGCTTTACCAAGAAATTTAAATTCTTGTTCCTTAATTACTCCAAAGAACCTCAAACCCGTAAAATAGATTAGCTTTGTATAGGGAATAGATAGAGCTTATGAGTTTGCTCCCATCTCCATCTAATCAAGAATCAACCTTCCCCGCTACTTCTGACCTGTTTCTGCGCCATCGACTTAAAGTTGTAGAGGATATGTGGGAATCTGTTCTCCTATCTGAATGTGGTCAGGAACTCGTCGATTTACTCAAGCAACTGCGGGAATTGTGTTCTCCAGAAGGACAAGCAACTGAAGATCCTCAATCCTCAGTAGCTGATTTAATCAAGCAGCTTGACCTTAATGAGGCTATCCGAGCATCACGGGCGTTTGCCCTTTACTTTCAGCTGATTAATATTGTTGAACAACATTATGAACAGCGAAATCAACAACTCTCAAGACGCCGCTCCTACCGAAGAAGCACTGAACCCGAGTTAACCCCCTTATCCCAAGGTATTTTAAAAAATGGTAATTCGTCTTTGTCAACTGTTGTAACCGTTGACAAAGAGGTGGAAATAGGCAATCAGGTTAC
>NZ_JAAHGN010000542.1:0-4995 GCF_010672485.1 Moorena sp. SIO2C4
CAAATAATCTTTTCATTTTTAGTGATTTAAGTGTTAATATTATTATTCACAAATAAACATATATCTTACAAATTACAAGTGATTTTTCTTGAAATTTATTATTCTATGCCTTATTTGTACGTATAAAGTCCATTATTTGGATCTTACCGCTGCTGTACAATAGTCTCAAAAATACCTGCCCATACCTGGTTCCCCAGAACATCCTCAAACAACTCCGAGATTATTTCCAGCACTTAGTAGTACACAACACATTTCTGATTCAGAAACTACTCAAGCTCCTGACTCTTCTGGAGAAACACGGAATTTCTGCTATCCCCTTCAAAGGCCCTACCCTTGCTGTTTCAGTTTACGGCAATCTGGGGCTGCGGCAGTTTGGTGACTTAGACATCCTGGTTGATAAGCACGACATCCCCACAGTTAAAGAATTACTCCTGTCTCAAGGGTATCAATTGCAAAAAGACCTAGGCTGGGAGTATCACTTTGTGGATAAAAAGAGTCGAGTCTGTATTGACCTTCACGAGGGGATTGTACCCGATTTATTCTGTTTGCCATTAGATTTTGAGTATTTGCGATCGCATCTTGAGCCTCTATCCCTTGCTGGTAAGACAGTCTCTACTATCTCGCCAGAACAGATGCTGTTAATTCTCTGTGTGCAATTGGGCAAAGACTGTTGTCACTGGAGTGTACGTCTGGCTCAGTTATGCGACGTTGCTGAACTACTGCGTTCTCATCCGCAGTTAGATTGGCGCAGAGTACTGGCAGAGGCTGAAAAGCTCGGTTGTGAACGCATGCTCTTGCTTGACCTTTGCCTAGTCAGGGATTTGCTGGGAATCACATTGCCACAGATAGTCTTAAATAAATTGCAAACCCAACCAGTCTCCCAATCCCTCGCTATCGAAGTACGATCACAACTTTTCCGTGACTTTGAAGTCGGCCCTAAGCTCTCAGAAGCAAAAGGGTTTTGGGCTTTTTTCTTGTCCTACAATCATCGCTTCTACTTCACCATGAGAGAGCGTCTGCATGACAGAGTGATGTACTGTCTCCATTGGCTAAAAAACAGTTTGTTTGTTACCGTCATGCCCAACGAAGCAGATTGGGCGTTACTGTCCCTGCCTAGAGTGCTAGCTTTCCTGTATTATCCAATCCATATAATACGGCTGTTAATTAAGCATGGGATACAACCAATTTTCAGAACTGATCACGAGCCCCACTCCTTGTAAAATTTTTGGCCTTGCTTAATAATGGCATGATTTTAAGCGCACCTCTAGAATGGGCATGTTTGCGTGGAATGGGCATCAGGTGTAGAACTGGCATCTTGCCAGTTTCCTGCTTATTTTCGCGCGGGCAGGATGCCCAGTCTACTCCTATTAATTCCAAGACTGACGCAACGCCTCATATTTATATATAATTTTTCAAAATTATTCGGTAAATTCAATTTACCAAAAGATTTGGGTTTAAAGCCCCGTCCTTCTAGGACGGCTTTTTCTTAAGACTTTGTATTGACAGTTTGTACTAGGTGTGCTACTATAAAATTATAAACAATAAACTAAAAGATTAGATAGATATTATCTAACAATAAGTAGACAACGTAAAAAATCGGCAAAAGAGTGCAGATTGCGTGATTCCGTCTAACGACTTGAACGTCTATGAAAAATTTAGATAAAAAAAGTACCTATCTATCTATATAAAAAAAAAGAAGGTACGGTGGGGCACACCGAAACCTAGATCTATGATCAGAACGCTTATGAAGAATCGGCCTCTACTCTTTCTGGTTCCGACCTGGCTGAGCAAGTCGGCTCGTTGAAGTAAGAATCCCCGTTCTTACAGGACGGGGAGTGTCAATTACCCCCTCTTGATGCAGTCGGTCATGAGGGTAACCCCCACAGGTCGGCGCTGTTTTGCGACTCCCGACTCCCTAAATCTGATCACCAAACCGATGCTCTAGAGGGAACTATCTAAAGCAGCAGCTACCACCCGATGCTCTTCATCCTTCATCAGTTCTGCCAATGCTGCTTTAGCATCGGGGGAATCAAATCGTTTGAGGGCACGGGCAACATGCATCCGAATACGCCACCATTGTGCATCTTTCAGAGCCAGAATTTGCTGCAATGCCTCAGTTTCCTTAACAGTACCAGCCAGTAACCCTAGGGCATCAATTCCTGCTTCTCGGACAGTTGGGTCTTCCCCTGCTAAGCCGCAAATACAAATACTATAGAGTTCTTCTGGACAAGACATTTCCACCAAAGCAGCAAGAATGCTACGGCGCACCAGCCAGTGATCATCCTGTTGAAAGCTAGTGACTAGATGAGATATTGACACCTCTCCATACTTGGACAAGGAATTGGAAGCTTCTGCCCTGACATTGGGGTCGGTATCAAATTGCATCAAATTTAATAACGCAGCATAGGACTCGTCAGTCCGTTTATTCCCCAGTCCCATTGCCACAAAGGAGCGCACTAAAAACTCTGGGTCCTTGAGTTTACTTGTGAGTAGGGGAACAGCTACATCTGAACCATACTCTCTCAAAGCAGTAAGTGCCCTGAGGCGATCCTGAGCATTTGGACTTTTGAGAGAGATTTCGATTTGGCGGATGTCCATAGCACTACAGAGCCAGCTTTTTTTACATTTCTTAACAGATTTAATCAAAGATTATCATAATTTAGTATAATTCTCATCAAGTGAACTAACCCTAGCTTCCCCTAGTAGCTAAGGCTAGTTCACTTTATAGTTTTTGTGAACCGTTGCGTTGATGAGATGGTAAGGTCAACCTTAAACCTTAAACCTTCAACAAAAATTAACCATAAGGTCAACCTTCAACTTTCAACCTTCAACCTTGGCCAATAGGCCACGCTAAGCGAACAACCTACCCTAAACCGACCCTACACCGAACAACCTTCAACCTTAAACCTTCAACAAAGATCAACCATGACGACTCAATTAAGCGACTATATCAAAGAACTAATTACCAAAGCCAGAATTGTCAGCTTTGCCAACTGGCAAGACTCCTATCCCCCAGAGATTATCGAGCATTTCCAGGTAGCTGATGATCACCGTCGCTATCTTACCGATGATGACTTGCACCAGATTAAAGCATGTTCACCAGATACGGAACCCTTAATCAATACAGCCAAATTTTTGCGGGATAACGCTTCTGATATCGTTTCCGAAGCGCGGGAAACCGTATTGGCTCAATATCCTGATATTACTAAACCAGGAGGTAGTCTTTATCCCGCCCCACGAGCAGAAGCCTGTTGGCGAGATTTTTGGCATTTCCTCCGCTGTATTACCTATGGGATTGCTGGCAGTAGCACCCAGTTTACTAGTGCTGAAGGACTGCACTATATGAACTTGTTGTACAAAGAATTGCAAGTCCCAATCCCTGCAATGGTATTAGGATTAGAAGGCATAAAGGCTGCTAGTTTAAAGCGATTATCTGAACTAGACACAATAGCACCCTATTTCGATCATTTAATTAATCAATTGAAAAAATTTAGCTAAACCAATAACTCATAATTAAAACTATAAAAAATATAATAGCTAGTAACAATTTAAAATAAATAAATTTAAAATAAATAAATCAACAAAACCATGTCCATATCCAAATTTAAATACTTCTTTGATTGCTGTGTAGGAAGCTGGGTGGCACAACGTACCTATCATAATCTGACTCACCAGCAGGTAGAGCGCTCCCTTACAGAATTCACCATTGAACCCCTGTCTTCTCCCCTCAAAACTAAGGTGTTGATGGATAATCAGCAACCTGACTTACCTAATATCAATGATCTGTGTGGTTATCATCTTGGTTTCGAGACAGTTTCTGAAAAAGGTGAACGGGTGTCCCAACAACTGAATATGCTTTTTGTCCCTCAGGTTCAAGAATCAATGATTCTAGAGGGAGATTATTTACGCGATCGCGCCTACGAAGAAGCTAAACCTAAAGTCGCTCATTTTAGCTTCGATACCAATAAACTAGAACTTTTGATGACCACCTACTATACCCGTGTGGTATCTGTTGATTCCATTACCCTGATCAATCCCAACTTAAGAATCCGCAAAATTATCAATTACCAGCGTCCTCCAGAAAGCGAACCCCTAGACAAGGTGGTGCTAGTAGGATTTGGGGTAGAACAAAAAGCTTGATAATTAGCCTAGCATTTATCAATTAGGTGAGGTAATTTCGTTCTGGGTTAATGGGAATCGGGAATCGGGAATCGGGAATCGGGAATCGGGAATCGGGAATCGGGAATCGGGAATCGGGAATCGGGAATCGGAAACAAATCCTGTGTACCTCATTACTATGATAAATAATATAAATACTGTTTATAGTTAACTGTAAACAGTTAACATTTATGTTTCCGTTGATACTAATTCTGGTCTCCACACATAACTGTCACAAAAGTTTACAATTACTAATGTTGAAGGATTGGAGCCACGGTGTATAACTGAAGATGTAAATCCGGGTAAAGGCTCTAATTTACTAGGTTTGCGTGAGCTACAACACCACCCCCGCTGATCATTCAGCTGCTATACGCAAACAAAATTGTTAACTTTTTTAAATTAAACTACACATAGCAGATGGAGCTTACTGAATTTATAGAACGTTCTATTGGACGTTGGCGATCGCAACGCAGCGGTCATCACTTAGCGTTTAGTCACTTTGAGGAAATACGGTCAACTATTGATATCGTTGCCCTTGAGGCTGATGACTCAGCTGTGATTGACATTTGCAAACTATACAACATTGATCCCACAACTGCCTTGCATCCCTTTCGCATGAGTTGGGAAGGTGAATCAGATTGGGATGAAGACGACATCCAGTCTGGAAGTTGCGTTCTAGTCCCTATCCCCGATCCTGAAAACCCCGATCGGGGAAAACTCCTCAGAGAGCAAGGCTATGCTGAGACAATTGCAGCAGTGGGCAACTATCACCTAAGTAAAGATGGTACCTTCACTTTGTTAACGGAGTATGACCGAGCAGCTGCTGAAGAACGGATT
>NZ_JAAHGN010000543.1:0-4978 GCF_010672485.1 Moorena sp. SIO2C4
TTACTTCAGCCAAAAAGCCATAAGCTCGTGCCATTCTGAATGGATCAGAATAGGTTTGATGGAGCGCCAAGGCTTTATGGGCAACTTTCTCTAACTCCTCCCAATTTGACTGGTGCCGAAGTGCCTCTGCCCAAAAATTAATATATTTGGCAGCTAACTCTGGGCGGTTAGCCTGCTCAAGACCCTCAACCGATTCCTGAAAACAAACTTTTGCTTTTTGACAACCTTGCTCCTTCTCAGCTTTATGCCACAGTGCATAACCAGCCCACCACAACCCTAAACAGAATAGTACATGGCCACGGCGTTCCCGGTTATCGGTTTGTTTCCACAGAGCTAAACTGCGCTCATAATGCTGTCGAGACTCTTGTTTAGAATTATCAGCCACTCGACCAAGCACAAATTCCAAACTGGCTTCTAACTCAGGGGCTAAGGCCACTCCCTGCTTTTCCAGCTCCTGTCGTGCTGAGTGTAATTCCACATAGGATGCAGAGCCTTTGTTTAAATTCAGAGTACAACTCTGCAAAAACTCCGTTTCACGGCATGCTACCATCTTGGCAAACACCTGATCAGTGGTTTGCTCGATAAACTGAATTAATTGACCGCTGCTAATCACAAACTCAACACAGCTTGACCAACTGTGGAAATCTGGCACTGACCGAATTAGCATTTGCAGCAACTTATCCGTCACCCACAACACCAGTGGAAACCGAAAGTTCCGAAACTCTTCCCGAATCTGGTTAGTTGCTGTCAGCACTTCCTCTATGCAACTTACTGAGTCTATCCCAGATACCATCAACGCCTCTGGCTGTTCCGGACCTAGCTCTTCCACAATAGTGGTATAGAGAGTTTTAACCGATTGCTCTAAGACCAGCTCCCTGATCGGAATAGAACATTGCTCCTGCAACTGCTCAATAATTTGTGTCCTCAATACCCCATAGTTACCAACCGCTAAAATCAACGAAAATTCTCCCTGAGAAAAAGTAATCAGTCTGATTAGTTCTCTCAAGGAATCTTGGTTGTGATTTGCGGTTGTATCTAGCATGACTTATAGTATTTCTCAATTGGGTGAGGCACAAAGTCTTGGGTTTTAGGGAGCAGGGAGCAGGGAGCAGGGAGCAGGGAGCAGGGAGCAGGGAGCAGGGATTAAACTGGGCGCGGCTAAGGGAGGGAGTGGTAAACAACTATGTGTACCTCATGAGCATGATATTTTATCCCTTGATTCACGCCCTTTAACCGGACAGGGAGGTAAGTATTCAGCATTCAGCATTCAGCATTCAGCCGTCAGCCGTCAGCATTCAGCTGACGTAACAAAGATTAAACGAATGCTTACTTGTGTTATTTAAAAGCTGATAGCTGATAGCTGATAGCTGAATGCTTACACAGGGAGTCATGGAACTGAGTAATTTCAGGTAGAGGTTAATGCTGAATGCTGATAGCTGATAGCTTACGGCTGAATGCTGATAGCTGACAGCTGACGGCTGATAGCTGATATTATATTTAGCTTCCATTCAATTCTTTGGCATCATCTAACACCGGATTGATATCATACCAACATCCGTGGTCATTACAATACTCAAACACAAACAAACTCTTCAACAGGATTTGGTATTCCTCCTCACCCCTGACAGTTTTGTGTTCAGCCACATGTCTGAGCAATTCCCACTCATCCGGTGTAATTGCCCTGCTCAATTCATTGCGACGCTGACTAATCACACTGTCTACCAAGTTACGAGATAAAGGCGGCTCGTCTTTCCTGAGGCAGTTACGGAGCAGCACCAACAAATTCCTGACATGACCCCCACTGACTAGACACAGCCGATCCAAGGTCTGTGGGCTATCAAACACTTTTGTAATTAAACCGATCCGTTGCTCTGGCTCCAGATCTGGGAAGGCTCTGGCTAAGACCATCTGTCGCAGCAAAGCAATTCCGGCATCACTGGGACTACCATCTGGTTCTTGTACCTGTACCATCGGTAACAGTAAATGCTCACAACCAAAGCGATTCCTGAGGTTTTCTTGGTCATTGGAAAATGCCAAAATCAGGGGAATGGTGTAGACCACATGGCATTTGAGTTGATTAAGATACTCCCCCTGGTCTACAAACAAATATTCTGGCTGATTGCGTTGCCCTGACTTAGGTTTATTATGGATCCGGTCAAGATTATCCACAATCACCACTAGTCCAGCTTTACCCTGCTGTTGCAGCTGCTGTTGAGCTGGTTCAATCAGTTCTGTATTAATCGCTTCTACAATATTGTTGACCCGTGGCTCTAGATGTTGTCGCAATAGGGAGCGAATGTCCTTAGAATTCTTAGCTTTGGTGGTAATTTCCCCAATCCCAAAGGCTAGGGAATACTCCCCCTCTTGTGAGCTGATGCCAATCTCATCAGGTATGTTAACCCCTACACCAGCGGCCTGAAACTCAGGAACTTTGAATTTCAACCCGGTCACCTCGGAGTTTAACAACTTAGCCGCCCCTTGCACTAACCCTCGGAAGCGGGTGGGTTGGAGTCTAATTTTAGCGTCCTCCAGACTTTGAATCACCTGACGAGCAATGGTCAGCAAAATATCACTGATCTCTACATCTGCCAGGTCCAAGTCATTAGAGGACTCAAAATAGACGACATGAAATCCCTGTTGTTCTAATTCCCGTTTCAATCGCGATAACTCGGTAGACTTGCCACAGCCCATGTGTCCGGTAAACAACTGACAGGTGGGTTCGTCTTCTGAGAAGGTAATGGTGCGTCTGAGTTCTCGAATAATATTGCTGCCCCGCACCTTGGAAAAATCAATGTAATATTGTTGGTCTTCAGCCCTCCCCACATTCAGGGTTTTACTGGGATTACAGACCCGAAAAAATCTGCTGAAATTCACTGTCATTAAACTTCCCCCCGGTAGACGAATTGACTATTGTCAGATTACACCCCGATATCTGCCAGATCGACATCGCTGACCAATTTACGCTGCAAACGGATATACAGCCTCTATATAATTTATCGACTTAATAGCTACACATTATGCAATTGACATTTTCCATTAACTGCAATAAAACGTAACATTATTCTCAATCCTGATGGTATATGATGCCGTAGCTGCGCAGAAAGTTGCCTGAAATTTCATAAATGCTATCCTCCCTTCACACTCCCTACTCCTAGTGTGGCTCATCAGTCAGACTAGAAGCAGTACCCGATCGGGTACCTTGGTTTTAGGGAGCAGGGAGCAGGGACTTCGGAGCAGGGAACAGCGGATCTGGGAACAGGGAAAAATCTTGTTTACCTCATTAGGATAGAAATCGCTATATTTCCGATACTGAACCAAAAGTATTGCGCCGGACTCCCCTTGCGTCGATTGCGGGTAAAGTTGACATCTCCCCCGGCTAAAGCACGGGGGATTCTACAATGTTGTTACGTGGCAGGGTGAACCCGTGCCACTTCACTTCTTGTCCTGTACGATCTAGAAAGAGAGTTAAACAGATCGTACCGGTGTGGGACTGTCATTGATCCCCTACCTGCCTTGGTTAAGTCAATTCCTAACTGTGCAGCTACTTTCCTAGCAATATTGCCTGCCCCGTTACAGTCAGCATTGATTAGGTGCCCTTCAGAAGACTTGTATAATCCACGTTTTACCCTTTTGCCCGACGGTGTCCATCCTTTGGGTTTTTCGCCATGTTTTGGGAGGCTGTCGTCGTCAAGGTAAGACGCTTTACTGGTGTACGCTTCCTCGGTAATCGTTAGTTTTATTCCATATTCGCAGGCTAGTTGCTTTAGTCTTTCGATTAACCTCTTAGTGGGAATAACTACAAAGTTCTGATTTCCCCGTTTCCCCATCTTTGATGAATCTTTTTGACGTTCATTCCATCCAACTATCAAGTTTCCAATACGATCATTGAGGCATCTGTTAATTATAAATCTGGCTGCCTTGTTGATCGCATCTCGCATCTGATTGTTGCGTTTCCGTTGGACACGATCCAGGTTGCTATCCCAGTAAAAATCTGATTTACCGGCTTTATATTTGGCAACCAATCTGGCGTACCCCTGATTCATGGATTTGAGTTTCCGACCATCAATAATCAGGCTCTTTCCATGGGTCGAAACTCCGGTTAGCCAATTATCCCCACCATGATCGAAGCTCCAAGCCTGTGAATAATCAAGATTGGGGTTGTTCTCGACTGGTTGCTTCCCGTCGTCGATCACCCAATCAATCCATAATTCTCCCAGGTACGGGCGAATTGTCACCTCTTTGACCCAATCTGGATCTATAAAATCTGGAGCTTCTAGTACAATTTCTGTTAGCAGTTCTGGTTTACTCTCTTTGCTGACAGAGGGATAAAATAAGCCTTTTTTATAGGTAAGAGCTTGTCTCGGGAAAGTCACACCAGTCAACCCGCCTTTTTGGCGATATCTAAGAAGTCTTGGTCTATCTACCTGGCCTTTATAATAAAGTCCGACTAATTGGTTATAACCTGTAATTGATTCAGCCACAGACTTTAAAGTTTGCTGTGCTGATTGAGCCGCCATCGCTTTGTAATGAGGATTATCTTTTAGCTCTTTACAAAGTTCCGCGTAATTAACATTACACTTATACGTCTTCCAACCATAACGCAGCACATCTTCTTTCCAGTAAGTAGTAAAAGCTTCTGGTTGCTGTTTTAGCCAAGTATAATGTTTTTGCTTGGAGTAATAGGTAGCACAATTCCATAAGCTATTCGCTTGTTCGCCTTGAAATAGCCAAAAAGCTTTTTCTTCATCTGTGAATATTGCTTTTACTGGAATTGTCCTATACATTTTGCTATCACCTCCTTATACATATTATGACATATTTAAAACTAAAAGAGTTCCCAAGTTTATGGATACGACGGGATTAATCCCGTCGCTCTGTTTCATCCCCGGTCTAAAGACGCAGGGCTCTCACATTTCTGGATATTTTGGTAGAACTTTGGGGGATTTGGTCAGTCCCGTCGTTGAGGAACAAGATTGGA
>NZ_JAAHGN010000544.1:0-4967 GCF_010672485.1 Moorena sp. SIO2C4
TCCGACTCCCGATTCCCTCGGTGCGCTTTCCGTAGGCGAATTAAATTCGCCACGGGTCGCACCGCTCCCGACTCCGTAGACTATGAAATATTGTCTGTGTTCGCGTCTTTTGAAATGTAAGCAATTTGATCAGGAGGTAGGGAAACCCCATACAATGCGATCGCTTGAGGAGGTTTCGGTCCAGGCTCGATGACTACTCCATAGACGGGCTGAATCGTAATAGGTGGCTTATGTTTGGGTGGCTCAATCGGATGTATAGGTCCCCATGGCCAACCACAGTAGCCTCTAAACACGCCACCAACAAGTACTTCTAGGTCTTCTTCACTGAGATGCTTGAAATTATCGTCTAAATCTCTAAGCTTATTCTCATCGAGAATTTTAGCTGTGGTAGTTTCCAAGTCTTCTGGTGTGAAATCAAAGCCAGCATCTCGCACCATGGTTTGGTAGTCTTCTGGACTTGCAGCATCTTCAAGCTGGCTACGGAAATTTTTATCAGCAGCTAAGCGCTTAAAGAAAAGGATTACACTTTCTAAAAACATAAACGTTCTCCAACCGTCAATACTATAAATAAAAATCCCATAGCATAAATTTGTCTCGCCAATCTGGCTAAATTTACAAATCTTATTAATAAAATACACAGGATTTTTTCCCGATTCCCTGTTCCCGATTCCCGATTCCCGATTCCCTGTTCTCTACTCCCTTTTGTAAGTTCATGTAGGGTGGGCAGTGCAGCAGACAGATTCAGAAGTTTGCAAAGCGCGTTGCTAGACACTGCCCACCCTACGATTAATGACTTTTGTAACTGATTAACTGCACTTGATATGACTCTGCTACCTCTACCGATCTTTTTTTTAAAACCTGGGAACTTTCACTTCACCTGTGCGTCTGGGGATGGTGTTTGGGAGGGTGTCAACTCTGATAACTAAGGAGTTGAGCTGTCTGGAAGAGTTATCTAAATCAGGAGAGTTGTGTTCTATGTCTAGTGCGTCTACTTGGAATTCCACGAGCACTGCCATGTTGCTGTTGGGAATAGTTACTGGTGTCACTGCGCCGATGGTAATTGCGGTACCAAACCAAACTAGCTTTATTGATATTCAAGGTCATTGGGCAAAACCGTTCATTGAAGGGTTGGCAGCAGAAAACCTGGTAAGTGGATATGCTAATGGCACCTTTAAACCTGATCAAGCTGTTACTTACGCTCAGTTTTCTGGGATGGTGAGCCAAGCTTTCAGCGAAAATAATTTAGCCTTGCCCAAAACATTTGATCGTGAAGCGGCTGAGTATTGGGTAAGTCGTAACCTAACTGAGCAGGATAAATCCAACCGCCAACTACGTCCATCTTCGCCACTGTCTCGGGGACAAGTATTGGTGTCATTGACTAATGGTTTGGGTTTAAATGGTTTGGGTTTATACTCTAGTAGTTCAGTAAAGAACACCCTCTCTTCCTATGAAGACCTATCCCGAATCCCTGACTATGCCAAAGATAGCGTTGCGGCTGCTACCGAAAAGGCTATGGTGGTTAACTACCCGAATGTAACCTATCTTGATTTTGGTAAACCTGCCACCCGTGCTGATGTGGCAGCCTTTATTCATCAAGCTTTGGTGAATCAAGAGGTATTAGCTCCCCTGTCTAGTCAACATCCAGCCTCTCAATATATTGCTCAGCTGACGCAAGAGACTAAACCTGTCACTGACGACAGCCTGATGGAGGAAACTGAGCCAACTGAAAAAACTGAGGGGACTGAGGGGACTGAGTCCACTGAGTCAATGACTACTAAAGATGAACTCCCAGAAACTAAGGAATATCAAGTTTCCAAAGGCACAGTGATTAATGTAGCCTACACAGTATCAGAAAAATTGGCTGTGGAGCGTGGTGAAACCATTGATATGACGCTGTTAGTGGCTGAAGACATCAAAAATGAGCAAGGAATAGTATTAATTCCAAAAGACAGCGAGATTGAGGGTCAATTAGTACCGCGTTATAGTGGTTCTCAGTTTCTTGGTACTCAGTTTGTGGCTCAAAAACTTAAAATTGGTGAATTATCCTATAACACCATCAATGCCACCTCGAAACTGGTTACTGATGCTAAGCCTGATGATACGGAGAAACAAACATTAGAAGGTGCTGCGGTTAATATTTTGACTGGTGTCTTAACTGGTGGTGATTCTAATCAAGAACCCGAGCAGCAAAATCCAATGATCATTAATCCGGAAGAGGATTTACCACTAACACTGGGTTCTGATTTATATCTGCAAGTAGCTACTAAAACGCGAGAAATGCCAGAAAGCCCAGAAGCCCCAGAAGCTATGGACACTGAAGAAATCCCAGAAGCTATGGACACTGAAGAAATGCCAGCAACACCAGAAGCCCCAGCAGTTCTTGAAGCACCAAAACTTGAGCTTCCGCAAGTGCCACCCTTACAGGTTCCAACTCGTTAACCAACCTACAAAAGTTCCTAGTTAGTGCCTAGTTAAGGACTCAGAAGAGACATGCGATCGCATGTCTCTTCAATTGTATCGAGGCAAACGCTTAACAGTCGGACAGACTATCAATACTGAGGGGAAGCATTTCTCCGTTGATCGTCAGTCCTAATAACATCGGCTCTTGGGGTTCTATAAACTTGCCAGTCAGTACACAACGCTCTTTGCGCTCAGCGATCGCTTTAATGGTGGCTCTGATATCAGACTTACAAAATTGAGGTCGATAATCACCGGACTTGTGCTGGACATAGTTCCAGAGAATATCTCGAATCAGAGCTTGATACCCCTGACTGCCAGAAAGTTCTTTGAGTTTATCTTTCAACTGTCGCTCCAGGCGGATGCTGGTAACTTCCATATCAGTGGTTGAGTTTTGACGGGTGAGTGTAGGCATTAATTTTTTCCTCCAAATATCTGGACATTCCCGTAATACAAGTGTAGTATTTAAAAAGCGGCTTGAAAATCGTTTTTCACAAATTTCGCCTTCAAACATTTCATCTTCTATGAGTCATCATTTAACCTCCTCCACCAATTGCTCAGATATCAACTGCTTCGGCGGTTCGGGATTCGGGGCAATATGGGTGGAGCTTTTGTTTAGGGGCAAATATGACTCGATCGCACAGGGAACAGTCGAGTATAGAAGGCATGATTCACAACCAATCAATTGTCGGCCAGAGATCAATCTGAAACTAAATAGACACAGCGGGAGGTATAGGCGAACGCTAGCAGTACTGACATAGCAATCAGCCTACCCTAAAAAATCTTAAACGCCCCCGCTCCTGACAAACAGAAGCGGGGGTTTGGTTTATGAGGAGTCAATCCGTGACAAGCACAACTGAGGTGTTGAGGCAATCGGTAGTGGTTTTTTCCAAAAACTACTTACCCATTAATCGAGTCAATATCAAACGAGCGATTGCTCTGTTGGTTACCGGGAAAGCTGAACCAATCGATTTCTTTGGTGGTAAGGGCTACAAAGTCCGTTCTCCTAGTGTGGTGATCTTGGTACCAACCCATATCCGCTTGATAGTTACCGAAACTGAACCAACTTGGCGAGTTCCTCCAGTAAATCGGCGGGAGGTCTTAAGACGGGACAAGCATCGGTGCCAATACTGTGGCAGCACCAAAAAGCTAACCCTCGACCATGTCATGCCTCGGTCAAAAGGCGGGAAACACAGTTGGGACAACGTCGTTACGGCATGTGAGCGTTGTAACAGCCTTAAAGGCAACCGCACTCCCCACCAAGCGGGAATGAAATTACCCAGACAGCCCAAAGCACCCATGCATCCAGCTATTGCTTTTGCGGAACAGTTTTGGCGTCAACAGCAAATCAATCGGTTAGAGGAGGAAGTTACAGGTAATGCTGAAACTGATTTATACCGAAAATAGCTTTTATCTAGAGCGTTTGGCTCAATCCCTAGAAGAATGGGTAACAAAACGAACCCTTGTCTCGCTCCGTGCGGGTGCAAGTTTCTATATCGAACCCAGCACTGCGTCATTTTTGCTACCAGCTAACTTGCCCCACCTCAGGCAATTAGAGGTGTTTGTGGAGCAAGACAAAACCGATGCGATCGCATTATCGATTTGTGATGCGGAATATGTTGAAGTAAGCCTACAAGGCACCTGGCTAACGTCAGATCCAGAAGATGAAGAGGGAATTTTTGTAACAGCAATGAACTATGCTGTTGAGTTTTTTCTCTATCAGCTGTGGCAAGAGGCTAACCATCGGGCTTCTGTTCCGAAGGATTGATTAAGAGGCGCACTTAGGTGTGCCTCTTTTTTACAGTTTTCTTTTAACAGTTCTCTTTAAACTTCTCAATGTCGATAGGCACCGATTTCTGGTTGAAACGGTACCACTTCCTGGTGTACCTCTACCCCCAACTGCTCTAACATCCCTTGCAAAACTGGGTCAGGAGATAACCTTAAATAGCTAGCCGTTACTTCTAAAGGGACATGGCGATTACCCAAATGATAAGCAGCTCGCAGCAAATTCACCGGTTTTTTGGCAGTGACAGTCAGTACCGGTTCTGGTTTAGCAGCAATTCGGATCATCACCTTCGTATCTTCAGCTTCCAGTAAATCCCCATCCTGCAAGACACTGCCCCTAGGCAAACGCAAATACAAATTTTCACCATCCGCTGTTTCAAAGCGGTGGCGAGTTCGGGTACGCTCCTCGGCTGTCAAGGAGAGGGTAAAGCCGACTTTAGTATTCTGATTAGCTCTGAGGCGTTTCGTAAAGGTGAGCATGGGCAATTTACCATTGCTTAATTCAGACTTCTGTTTAAAACAAATACCAAGTGAAGTGAGCAAAGGTAAGCTATCAGCTATCAGTTATCAGTTATCAGCATTCAATTATCAGCATTCAGTTATCAGCATTCAGTTATCAGTTATCAGTTATCAGCGGTCAGTTATCAGCGGTTAGCTGATTTTATTCAAAAGCTGAATGCTTATGATGGTTGACACTCCCCGCCCTGGAAGGACGGGGATTCTTG
>NZ_JAAHGN010000545.1:0-4960 GCF_010672485.1 Moorena sp. SIO2C4
TCAGATACATATATAATGAAGATGTACCAGATCTGGCCGCTCCAATAATAACGAAGTCTGGACCATGCTCTTTTTTAGGTTTCCAGTCAACCTCGGCCAGGTTGGGATTGGATGCAACTGCGTTTGTATAAGCGCTAGTTTGGTAACAACTAATCGCTTCTTCAAGTTGCCCTTGCTCGGTTAGCACATCCCCTAAATTCCCCCAAGCTAGAGGAAAATCTGGTTCCCGTTCGATGCACTGTCGATAAAAAGTGATAAGTTGCTCTAACTGCTCTGATTCAATCCAGGTGTACTGTAGGTCTACATAAGCTCGCTTAAAACAGGGGTCAAGCTCAATCGCTTTTTGATAAGACTCAATGGCTTCTTTGAATCGACTTTGCCCTCTGAGGAGTTGACCCAACTGATGATAATATTTAGCGCTAGAGTTGGGATTACTATCGACCAATTGTCGATAGTAGTTCATGGCTTGGTGATTTCGAGGATTATTCTCGACCGCCTGTTGATAAAGTGCGATCGCATCTTCCATCTTGCCCTGGGATTTGAGTATCTCCCCCAAACGATAGTAAACTTGGAGTAAATTGGGCTTTAACTGAAGCGCTTGTCGATAACAGGTGATGGCTTGGTCTGGTTTGCCTAGAGACCACAGCCTGTTGCCCAACTTAACATGCTCCTCTGGTTTAGCCCAATTCGGCTCTAGGGTTAGGGCTTGATACCAACACTCCGTAGCTTCTGCCTCTTGACCTGTCTTAGCGAAGACCCGAGCTAAGTTACGGTAAGCTCCAGCAAATTTGGGGTCAATAGCGATCGCTTTTTCGTAACATGCGATCGCTTCCGGCCACTGTTGCTGTTGAGCATACAGACTACCCCGATTAGCATGGTCTTTAGCCAACTTTGATTGAATTTTCACCACCTTGAGCTGGCTCTGGGTTTGGTCAACAGAGTCGTGATCATGACCCGAAGATTGCTTGATATCCCTTGACATCGTTACCGTTAAGAAGCTATTTTTTTAACAATCAGTAGACGAGCCTGATGCAGAATCTCAAACTGACCCTTAACTGAATCTAGAAACCTATTAATCCCAATTTTAGGCGCTTCTTGTGGTTTAGCCGGATTGCTCCATCCATAGTTATTAACGATCATCAGCCCCCCAACCTTGAGCAGCTTCCAACAAAGTAAAGCATTTTGCTCAGCAATGGTAGCTTTGTGACGCCTGTCGCGAATGTTAGCTAAATCATAGCAATTGCTATCAAGGGAATTAAGCAACTGCTCAGGTTTTCCCTCTAACCTAGTCACCTTTTCGGCTGCTTCAGTTTTAGCGATATTGGCAGCAAACTCTTCCTGAAAGTATGGCGAAACACAGGTTAATCGAGCTGAGGAGTTAGTCAGGATTTTATCAAGTAACCAGCAAGCGGAATTACCTTGAAAACTCCCAATTTCCAGACACTGAGCATCAGCCACACCAGCTAGGGGCTGCAAGTGTTCTTCCCAGACCGGAATTTTAAAGGTAAACCTATCCTCGGTGAATCGATAATCCTTCTGAGCACACTGATGCCAACCCCGCAATTGAGCAGCTTTTTGATAACAGGTGTAGGCTTCGGTCAATTCACCTTTTTTTACCAAAGCATCCCCGAGTTGAACATAAGTCCAGGGATAGTCACCCACTGTCGCAATTACTGCACGGCATGAGACAATGGCTTCATCCCACTTCTGCTGTTGAATCAACAGTTGGATCAGTTCCCGATAAGCTCCAGGGAAATTTGGATCAACCTCAATCGAGCGGCGAAACGCTGCAATCGCTGTGTCCACCATTCCTTGTTTGAGCCAAATCCCAGCAATTTTATAGTGCCCCTTAGCTTGATTTGGGTCAAGGTCGAGTAACTTACGATAACATGCGATCGCATTATCCCACTTCCCCTGGGCTATCAAACAGTCTCCTAACTCGTAGTAAGCTACCCATAGGCTGGAGTCACGCTCAATCGCATTTTGGAAGCAAGCAATGGCTCGATCCGGTTTACCCTGAGCCAGGAACGCTTTCCCTAGTTTATAATGTCCCTGAGCCTTTGCTGATTGGGGTTTCAGCCTCAGAGTCTGATACCAACACTCAATTTCCTCGTCTTTGTTCCCCAGCTGAGAATAGATTTCTGCCAAACTCCAGTAAGCCTCAGGGAAATCTGGCTGGAGGCTAAGAGCATGGTAGTAGGATGCGATCGCTGCTTGCCACTGTTGTTGACTAGTGTATAAACTCCCTATTTTAGCATAGACTTGCACTAAATTCGGTTTGTCATCGAACACTCTAGAGTGCCAGAAAATTGCGTCATCAAACCGACCCATCCCTTGCAAGATATTGCCTAAAACTCGGCAAGTCGAGGCAAAATCAGCTCGATTTGGGGATGGACTTTCCAACGCTTGCTCACAAGCGGCAATTGCTTCAGTTAAGTAATTGTACATGATGAGAGGGAACAGCGGAACAGGGAACAGGGAGCAGGAAACAGCGATGCAGCGCTACTTGATTAACTTTTGCCTGTTGCCTTTCCTTCATAAAACATGTTCACAACTCAAATCAAGCATTCAGCGGTCAGTGGTCAGTGGTCAGTGGTCAGCGGTCAGCGGTCAGCGGTCAGCGGTCAGTGGTCAGTGGTCAGCCGTTGGCCAATGGCCACTCAAGTATCGTGGCACAGGGTTCTAGCCTATGATGTAAAGCATAACCTGATTGCTGATAGCTGATTGCTGCTTACTGATTGCTGCTTACTGATTGCTGCTTACTGATTGCTGCTTACTGATTGCTGCTTACTGATTGCTGCTTACTGATTGCTGATAACTGACCTACTAGAGTATCTCAAAACCATCGTCAGTTTTATTAATTTCAACATCCAAACCTGAACTCAATTGAGCAATGGTTTCCCCATCGACTTTTAGCTCACCAGTGATCGAGTCGTAAGTCACGTTAGTCTGGTCATCAACCCCAGGAATCACGATCCGATCTTCTCCAGAGTTAAACTCAGTAATAATATCCGGTTGATTGTCAAAGAACTCGAAGGTAAATGTATCATGTCCAGGACCTCCGATCGCCACATCAGTGCCTGGTCCTATGATCAGGTTATCATTTCCTTCTCCACCCAGCACCACATCATCCCCTTCATCGCCAGTGATTTGGTCATCCCCTGCTTGCCCCAAGAGCACATCATCCCCGTCACCACCACTAACTTCATCGGTTCCGTCACCAGTCTGAATAACATCTAGACCATCGCTCCCATCAACAAATACTGGTTTATCGTCTGGTCCTAAAATCACGAAGCCATCTTCATTAGTTGGGATAACTTCAAGATCTGGGTCAGCAACAATAGAAGACATCTACTATAACTCCTTCTTTATCCTAGTTGATATTACCACCTATCAACTATAATTTATTACAGAATTTTTAGCCACAAACAAGATTAGTTTTTTTTATTATCAAATAGTTAGTGGTTATACCGAACATAGTGTGTATAAAACCGCGCTTATTGACCACTAGGTCTGATGGGACTGGTTATTTCTCAAAAAACATTCTATTAAAAACTCAAAGTCCCGCCCAATAAGGATTATTTATAGCAATTATTCCCTAATATTGTTACACAGCAAGTTTGGTAGAGCCCAAATATTTTTACTGAATCCATGGCATCATTTGCCTCCTTATTGGTTATGCACCCTTGAGCATAGCTGATTTAGACCAGTAATTTGAATTACTGAATAAAGGTAATCTAAGTTAACTAAGATATCTTCTGTTAGTGAGCTGGTATACATGAGTTTACGAATAGGTTGACAGTCAAAGTTTTCTCCTTTTAAATAGTAATGTTTCAGTCCCAGCTGTTGGCTAATCATCCAGTAATCTGTTCTCACATAATTCGGTGACACTAGTTCTATGATTTGAGTACCAGGGCGACAAAATACAGTATTGCTCAAACCAGCGCCATGGGGAGCAACAATTGCTTTGACAGAAGCAAATAAAGCAACTTGTTCCCTCACAGACAGGCTTTCTAGGGCAATGGTAATAAAACCAAATTGGGATAGCAGCTCCTTGACCTCAGTTTCGTTGAGAACTTGTCGATGTCTGGCTTGAGCTCTAGTGATGTAGATCCGCTCTGGGTATCTTAATTCCAGAGTTTGCGGTAAAAACCTCTGTCTGAGAAAGTTAATAGTACCCTTCGGTACCCAATCAAAATGTCCAGGAAAGGAGGGTAAGACTAACTCCTGGGCTTGAATATGGGGGTAGCGATCGCTGGAGATAATTTTGTTAGCAGGAATGCCTAACCAATTGAGGGTTTCTTGTTGAAAGGGTTGCTGTGGCGTGTTGATCAAAAACCAATCAATCTTAGGGAAATCTATCCCACTGCGGCGCAGGATTTCAATTCTAGGCAGGACATCAAACATCCAGTGGTAGTAGCCATGTCCCGACAATCCCGATAGAACCGCTACTGTGCCATCTATGTACTCTAAAGGCGGCATCTGCTCCAGACTAAATATTAGATGCTTTCTGGGGTCGTAATTCTCACATCCAGGTAAATACCATGGGTAATTTCGAGAGACGTCAGATAGCAAATAATCATCTGGAGTAATGATGGCGATGCTATGACAAATCTTCCAGTAACTGCTTTGGGGGGCAATCCAAGCCCGTCCTTGTGGGATAGTCGCCACAAAGACAGTAGGGGAATCCACAGACAGTGTTTCCGGTGGGTTACACTGATAGACCCTCTTGCCGAGATGAATTGACTGAAACTGGCTACACAGTCGTCTCATACATCGATTACAGGTAACACCGCCACATTGAGACCGGGATTGAGACTGAGCCTGAGACTGGGACTGGCTGGGTTCAACAGATATAGGAGCCAGGGCAGAAACTGGCGGCGCTACCATGGACATGGTGTTGAGATGCTTTGGGAAACCATTGTCCTGTAAACCATGGTTCACAGAAACTTCAAATTCC
>NZ_JAAHGN010000546.1:0-4942 GCF_010672485.1 Moorena sp. SIO2C4
TTAGCAAGAGCAACTATCTCAATATTCTCCTGAGCCGAAAATGCTAAATGAAGGCTATATCGAGTTAATTCATGGTCGTCAACTACTAGAACTCGCAAGGCAGGATGCTCACAGGACAACATAGGAAGACGCTGATCATTGTTTGACTTTTTCAGTCTAATAAGTTAGATTGTAAAATTTTATCTACCTTTCGAGATAATCAACTCATCATTTCATGAATTTATTACATTGACGACAATACCAATTTACATTGATACGTAGAACCTGATGTGACATACTCCCAACCTTGCCACCCTGACAGGGGTAGGTTTTTTACATTTGGGTCAAGAGTCGGGAGTCGGGAGTCGGGAGTCGGGAGTCGGGAGTCGGGAGTCGGAAGTCGGGAGTCGGAAGTCGGGAGTCGGGAGCGGTGCGACCCGTGGCGAATTTAATTCGACGACTGTAAGCGCACTCCCTGGGAATCGGGAGTCGGGAGTCGTCAGAAGCGGGAGATGGGGAGATGGGGAGATTGTTATTAATCCTGTGTCCGAACAGTTAAAACTTGGGGGGGTGTCGAGTCTGGGGGATAGAGAAAATCGACTTGCACCAGCCGCTGGTCAAGGGGTGGCATCTGCAACCTAACTAGGGTATCCCCCTGCTCACCACGCCGTTGTACCAAATGCACATAGCGCGTCCGAGGTAAACCTTGATCATCCTTATAGCTCAATTGCACTGTCCCCCGGAAAAATATTTGCTTAGCTGGAGCCTTTAAAAACCTTAATCCTCCCTGGATTTGATCTTGTTTAATCGGTGTCTCAATAGCCAGGGTGACCGTTTGAGTATCCCCGGTGGGATTAATCAGTGGCAAGGTCAGGCTGTATTGCACCCCATAATTACCATGGGCAAAATAGGCGGTATCTGGATAACGGACTAACATCGGCGCACTCTGAATTTGACCAGTACCTAACCTGCCATGATGGAGGGTACTCAGTCCGTAGGAAAAGGCTTTTCCCGGTTGCGGAATAGTTAGAGATTGAGCAGTAGGATTATCCACTAACTGAGCTTGCCATCTAGAGCCTCGGGCTACTCCTGCCACTCGACCGTAGATAATTGAACCAGTAGTAGCAATTGGATCACTCGGGGCGCGATCGCGTGGTCCAGCTAACTCCCCTTGCTCTAATAAATGCTGCCATTGAGCTATAGTAGGAGAGCGTTCATTCCCATCAGTATCTAAAGGTGCATACTGGGCAAGACTAGCGGCGTATACCTTTCCATCACTGTATAACCGCATCAAAGTTGAGCGACCATTAATAGGTGGTGTCAAGGTTCGCACTGGAATTGGGAGATTCAGCAACATGCGACTTTGCTGAGCCTGAATCACCAATTGGGCAGGAAATCCGTCTTGCCTACCTCCACGCAGGATATCACTCATCACTCGGCTACCAGGCCCAGCATAAACTCTACCGGCAGAATTATCTACTTGGGAGGGCAATTCGATAAATGGTGCATCAGGCTGACTCAGGTAACTAGCTGCCTCAATAATATCTACTGTTACTGGTTCTTTGCCTGGATTGTGGAGGATAATCCCCAGATAGAGGGTGCGCAAATCGTCTCGGGTGGCTGCTTTAGCAACATGGTGGGCAAAGATATCAAAGCGCCCCTGAAATGGAAAGTTTAAGTGAGCCCCTGGGTTGGCTTTGTCAGAAGGGGGAAATGTGGACAGTAAAATTCCTTCAGTCTGTACTAGTTCGGGACTGTTGCTGTTGAATACGGGTACATTATCTAGTTGTCCTGGTAGAGGGCGTATTTCTTGGAGTTGCACGATTTCTACTTGAGGTGTTGGTACTGGGGTGGCTTGAGCCAGGGTGAAATTTAGTAAAAATGGCAGCATGGATTTAGGGGTTTTAGTTAAACCAAAAGTGGTTAAACCATAAAGACGCGAACAGGCAAAGATTTGGATCAGGGTGCCATCTGCTAAGTTCAGAAACTCTGTTAGTTACAGGTTTTTAGTCACAGGTGTTGGCTAACTGGGAATTCTGAGTTTTAGTGATGTCAGCTGGAATTTTCCAGTATGGCATGGGAATATATTGAATCTATAACTATGACTTTTCTTTACCACCAAGTTTCCCTTGCCCAACTTTCCACCAAGGCACGTTCTGATCGCACACGCTGGCAGTCAGGAACTGAATTAGCTATGGTTACCTATGGGGAAGTGTCTCTTGGTTTTATTGTCCCTCTGGAAATTCTAACTGCTTTGCCCACTGAGGCGGTTGCTGGAATGCCCCTAAAAGAACTACAGCGTTGGCTGTTTAGAAATCGGCAAGGATGGCTGGAAGGGATTATGGATGCTTTGACTCTCACTTACAAGAAACAGGAGGTACTGGGGTTGCTCCACCCTCGCTACTCAAATCAGTTATCAGAGCTAGTCAAAAGTAGACAATCGGCTTAAACCAGTGAGTATTTCAAGAAAATCCCACGTGAGCATCAAAACGCGAACGGAACAACGAACCGCTTCGCGTTCGCTCTTAGCGGAAGCTGAGGCCTTTGGCCACGCTACGCGAACGCTTCATCGCGTAGCAGCGACAGCCGCGATAATCGCATTTTTAGGTATTGCCTATTTGTGGTATTATATCACAATTTATGACCAATTTATGACCAATTTATGACTTCCCTCTTCCAGTTTATTCCCCCTGTTAATCCTTTTGAACTAGTTATTTGAACTAGTTATTTGAACTAGTTATTTGAACTAGTTATCATAGTCAGCCAAATACCCATGTTTAAGGAGGTAAAAAGGACTCCATAGACTACTAATAAACAACTCCATTTGGCAAGCTGCAATTAAATCAGACTGGATAGAACCACCATGCTTGAGCCAGTGAAAGGTAATTTTGCGCAAATCGTTGGTCATATAAGCCACAGTTGCCAATGGTCTTAGCCAAGGTTTTACACTCAACATCCGGGTCACATGACGACTTAAACCAATCCCACGGAAAAATGGAATTAAATACTCACGTCTCAGACGCCAGCTAGGGATTTTGTGCTCAATTTCCATAGCAGGATTGTACCAGATTTCCCAGCCCTTAGCTTGGATACGAGACAACATCTCTAAATCTTCCCCAGTTAACATACTGCTCTTAGTGCGCCCAGTCAAAATAGGCCGAGAGGGCATACTCTCTAACCAAGCTTGTTTTCGCACAACCAACCCAGCTGAAGGTGGTAGTAATTTTTTGTGCGGTTCATAAAGTAATGGCTCACAGCCACGTTCAGTGATTGCTAAAAATGGCGCAAGTTTATCAAAATTTGGCGGAGGAGTGACTTCAAAAACACCATGGATTTGACTACCATAAGCACCAGAAGTAGGGTGAGATTTGCCAAAGGCGTAAGCAGCAGCTATCCAAGACATTGATGGAATCGTGTCATCGTCTAGGAAACCCACTAGTTCACCTCTGGCTTCCTGAATGGCACGGCATCTGGCATAAGCTGCCCCTTGTTTCGCTTCAAAACAATACCTCAACGGATATTGCCTTGGCCAATTGGCTTGATAAGCGTGAACAAGCTTAGCGGTGCCGTCAGTGCTGTTGTTGTCAATAACAATAACTTCCCAGCTGAGTTGGTCTTGCTGGCAACAGTCTCGCAGTCGGTCTAAGACTTCTGGTAGACGGTTCTGACCGTTGTATGTGGGGATGGCAACAGTTAACTTAATAACCATAGTTTTTTTCTGAATGTAGAAAAATAACCCTAACTAATTATTGAGAATATTCCCAAGTGTTAAGCAACATTATCTCTCTCTGAGGATATAAATTGTTATTGGTTTAGGCAATTTAACCGATACTTTAAGCGGAAAGCTTACACGCTACGCGCGCCCTTGGGTTTGCTTTCCGCAAACAGCTATCAGCCCCTCAGCCCCTCCAGCGAAGGAGCTTACCTTCAACAGCTAACCCAAAAGTTCAGTTTATGCCTGTACGAAGTATCTATTGATAAATGCTATAGCAAAGGGAGCAGGGAGCAGGGAGCAGGGAGTAGGGAGTAGGGACTGCATCAAGACAGACTACATAATTTTATGGCATAAAACTATGATTTAATTGCCAATTAACTGAGAAATAATTTATTCTGACACCAAGTTGCGGTCAAACGTACAACTTTCTCTTCTCCCAATCTCCCAATTTCCCAATCTCCCTATCTCCCTATCTCCCTATCTCCCTATCCAACCAATCTACTATCTTTGAATGCAACTCGGTATGACTCTTGACTCGAAGCTCCTGAATCCTGGATAAAGTTAGTTATCTCGAACTCAGGTTACTAGTAAGCACCTTTTTTTTGTAAAAGCACTATGGCAGTTTTTACTAAAATCTTCAAATCTAGCCATAGTGACCAATTTTCCATGTAAAAAGTATCTAGACGTACCACTTCTTCAAAAGAAGTAATATCGGAACGACCCGACACTTGCCAAAGTCCGGTTATTCCCGGTAAAACTGCATGACGTATAAAGTGTTGTTCAGAGAATTTATTGACATCTCTGATTGGCAAGGGCCTAGGACCAACTAAACTCATTTCTCCAAAGAGAACGTTAAATAATTGGGGAAGTTCATCTAGGCTATAGCGGCGGATGAATTTTCCTACTTTAGTAATCCGTGGATCATCTTTTATCTTAAAGAGAACACCATCTTTCATTTCATTACGAGCTTCTAGATCTTTGAGGCGTTGGTCAGCATCCACAAACATACTGCGAAATTTCCAAGCCTTAAATCGTTTATTATGTAACCCCACTCTTTCCTGTTTGTAAAATATCGGTCCTGGCGAATCAAGCTTGACTAAAACGGAAATACTAACAAACAGTGGCAAAAGCACAATCATTACTAATACAGAAAGCACAAAATCAAAACATCTTTTTGCCCAAAAGTCAATACCAGTAATTAGAGGGGGAGAAAACCGTATGGTAGGTACACTAGCAATACTAGACATC